>NZ_KV794433.1:0-619 GCF_001808745.1 Streptococcus sp. HMSC057G03 | reverse complement strand
CAGGTACTCTATCCAGTTGAGCTAAGGGTGCTTCTTTCAACCTTTGTCTATGCCGAGGACCGGAATCGAACCGGTACGATCGTTACCAATCGCAGGATTTTAAGTCCTGTGCGTCTGCCAGTTCCGCCACCCCGGCCTCCTCAAGCGAACGACGGGATTCGAACCCGCGACCCCCACCTTGGCAAGGTGGTGTTCTACCACTGAACTACGTTCGCATTGCTTTCTTTATATAAAAAAATGCCGGCTACATGACTTGAACACGCGACCCTCTGATTACAAATCAGATGCTCTACCAACTGAGCTAAGCCGGCTCATTATTATTCTCTTATGCGGGTTAAGGGACTTGAACCCCCACGCCGTAAAGCGCCAGATCCTAAATCTGGTGCGTCTGCCAATTCCGCCAAACCCGCAAAATATGACCCGTACTGGGCTCGAACCAGTGACCCATTGATTAAAAGTCAATTGCTCTACCAACTGAGCTAACGAGTCTTAAAATAATTTTCATTATCTTAACGGTCCCGACGGGAATCGAACCCGCGATCTTCGCCGTGACAGGGCGACGTGATAACCGCTACACTACGGGACCTATGGGAGTTAACGGGATCGAACCGCTGACCCT
>NZ_KV794432.1:0-328 GCF_001808745.1 Streptococcus sp. HMSC057G03 | reverse complement strand
AGTTAATTCTAGGCTCATTTGGGAGTTTAGCTTAGTTGGAATCGAGAGGTAATCGAGATTCCAATCGGCGGATAAGAGAAACGTAGTTTCTCACCGTTGGCTGAGTTAAACGACCATCTGGGAGTTTAGCTCAGCTGGGAGAGCATCTGCCTTACAAGCAGAGGGTCAGCGGTTCGATCCCGTTAACTCCCATTCAAGCGGGTGTAGTTTAGTGGTAAAACTACAGCCTTCCAAGCTGTTGTCGCGAGTTCGATTCTCGTCACCCGCTTTGAACTTTTGTTCAATTTTTACCAAGTTGTTTAACTTGGGCGCGTAGCTCAGGTGGTTA
>NZ_KV794431.1:0-215 GCF_001808745.1 Streptococcus sp. HMSC057G03 | reverse complement strand
ATGACACCGATTGTTGGACTGGGATTCGGTTTAGCTATTTTTGATACGCGTTTAATCAAGCAATCTCTAGAGGTTTTATTGACTCAAGTGTTGGTCAGTTTGCTTGTCTCGACTCTGTATTTCTGGATTTCTCCCTTGTCTTATGCAAGTAGCGAGTTGATCGCACGAACCTCTCCAACCATTTGGGATGTTCTCATTGCTATTGCTGGTGGGAT
>NZ_KV794430.1:8009-12799 GCF_001808745.1 Streptococcus sp. HMSC057G03 | reverse complement strand
CCAAGAGACAGAAATCGGTAGACGCAGTCTCGTAAAAAAAGTAAGGTAGTAGTGAATATCACTACTACCTTACTTTTTTGTCATTTGCTCTATTCTAAAATCAAAAGTCCTTCTTTGATTTCAAATGGGTTATTTGGGTTGATGCGGTCATAGAACATGATGCCGTTGGTGTGGTCGATTTCATGTTGAACGACGATGGAGTTGTAGCCTTTGAGTTTGATGCGTTTCTTTTCCCCATCTTTTGTGAAATACTCAACCGTCACGCGGGCATGGCGAACCACATAGCCTGGGACGTTGCGGTCTACAGAGAGACAGCCTTCCCCGTCACCGAGAGCCGCATCTTGAACGGAATGGGCGACAACCTTTGGATTGTACATGACTTCTTGAAGACTATAGGCTTCCTTTGGTGGGTTGCCATCGGCATCTTCTGGATTGGGCACCAAAACAGCAATAATGCGTTTCGAGATGTCCAGCTGAGGGGCAGCGAGTCCCACTCCTCCCCGGAGACCAAGTTTTTCAGCCATAACAGGGTCTTGGGAATGGTGCAAGAATTGCATCATTTTTTCACCCAGGATAATTTCCTGATCAGACAAAGGGAAGGTCACATCTTCTGCAACAGCTCGAAGTGTTGGATTTCCTTCACGGATGATGTCATCCATATCAATCAAATGGGATGCTCTTGTAACTTTTTCAATTGCTTTCATTGTCTTACTCTCACTTTCTTTCTACCTTCCATGATAACACAAAAGAACCTGAAATTAAAGTTTTCTGTCAGTTGTTTCCGTGTGTTTGATGGACAAGTCGCTCATTCTTTTTCGGTCTAAAATCGTATAGACCCGTCCTTCTCTCTTGATCAACCCCTCGTCAATCATCTGCTTGATCACGCGGCTGAGGTGGCGGTAGCTGATCCCAAAACGCAGGGCCAGTTGATTCATCTTAGGTTTGAGGGACCCATTTTCATCACCATGTTCTAAAAAATGTGTAGCGAGGCGCTCCTTGACAGAATAATGAAAGTTGGCAGGAGCCAAATAGTTGATCTGGTGTAATTTCTCAGCCAAGGTCTTGGCAGTAGAGCGCAAAAAGGTGGGATCCAGCAGGAGGCGGTCCTTGAAATGCCGAGCAGAGAGCTGGACGACTAGTGAGTCTTGGTCTGCAATGACCGATGTGATACAGACCCGATCGAGCAGGAACTCAATCTCTCCTAACAGTCCAGGTTTTTCTTGGATTTCAAGGATGGTGTCACTACCATTTTCAAGACTGTGGACGATCTTGAGCCGGCCTTTGAGAAAATAAGGAATGACATCTTGGTCAGAACCCTGGCGGCAGATATACTCTCCAGCCTGATAGAGAACGAGATCCAGCTGACTAAGACAGTCACCTGGAAAGATCTGATCCAATTGGTAGTCAGTGATGATCTCCATGAGTTTCGTAGATGGGGAAATTTTTTTCATCTCAATCTCCTAAAATAGGACAAATGTCCTATTTTTCTCTTTCTAAATTGATTATACTAGGATTCTATTGAAAATACTAGTTTGAACCTTTTCTAAAAAAACTAGTAAAGTCAAATGTTACCAGTAAAGTGTAGGAAATAAAATAATGAAAAAAACAATGGAAAGAATCAGTCTCTTGAGCTTGTCGCTCATGCTGATCTCATCATTTTCAATTACAGCCGGTTTGCCAGCTATGAAGGCCTATTTTAGCCAATTCGGATATTCAGCAGGCCAGGTGGAACTCTTGGTTTCCCTGCCGGCCTTTGCGGTTGTGGTCATGCTCTTTTTAAATAGCCTGATCGAGCGGTGGATGAGTGAGCGCCAGATGATTGTCGCAGGGCTCTTGCTCTTTTCAACTAGCGGTCTTGTGCCTTTGGTCGTGCAGGACTATCCTCTCATCTTTCTGAGTCGTTTTCTCTTTGGTTTGGGGACAGGAATGATCAATGCCAAGGCTATTTCGATTATCAGTGAACGCTACTCAGGCAATGACAAGACTCGGATGCTGGGCTATCGGGGGTCTGCTGAAGTGGTGGGCTCTGCCATCTTGACTTTTATTGTTGGACAACTCTTACCCCTAGGCTGGCCAGCGATCTTTGCCGTATATGGAGGTGGTTACTTGATTTTACTCCTCTATCTCCTTTTTGTCCCCTATCCTAAGGGGAAAAAACAGGCTAGCTTGAAGGAGAAAAAGAAAGGTTCCGCACGCCTTCGCTCCCCTCAATGGCGTTTTAGTCTAATGCTAGCTGTGATTGCTGGTATCATCATTTGTTTCAATTCCATCATTAGCCTGCGCGTGCCGGATATCATTGTTGACGCTCGTATGGGAACGGCGACAACAGCTGGAACAGTCCTAAGTCTGATGCAATTGACAGGGATTGTAGCGGGAGTGGGATTTGCTAGTTTGACACATGTTTTCAAAAAGAACTTGCTCATGATCATGTGCTTTGGTTTCGGTCTAGCGTTAGCTTTGATTGGCTTGTCTGGGCAGCTGTGGAGCCTGGTTCTAGGAACCCTCTTGGCAGGATTTACCTACAGTACGGGAGTCACCAGTATCTTCTATCACTTATCTGAAAAAATTCCGACCAATCTCCTGAATCTTGCGACCTCGCTTGTCTTGATTGGCTGCAATCTTGGATCAGCCGTCTCATCTTTCTTCATCCAGTTGGTGACGCCACTAGCTCCTTCCAATCACCTGCTCTTTGTCTTGATTGGCGTTTTGATGGTCCTAACAGGAGTCTTCGCCTCACAATTACTAGCACGAACGAAATGATGGAGAAATCATTTCGTTTTTTTAATTCAATCTATTGCGTCCTGTCACTAGCTCGTGTTATTATAGGAGGAGTGTGAAAAAAAGAATAGTTTAAAGGAAAAAATAATGAAAAGAATCATGGAGAAAGTGAGTATTCTCGCGCTTTCATTTATATTGACGACTTCGTTTTCGATTTCGAGTGCGCAGTCGGCCATGTTTGCCTATTACAAGGGAATTCCTCACAGCATGATTGAGCTCTTGGTCTCGCTTCCTTCTGCAGGGATCATGGTTTCACTCATCTTCAATAAATGGATTGGGCGCCTATTTTCAGAGCGTCAGATGATTGTGATAGGCCTAGTCGCTTACGCTCTATGTGGCTTTATTCCCTTAATCAGTCCAGCTTATCCGGTTGTCTTTTTGTCTCGGATTATTTTCGGGATGGCAGTTGGTTTGCTCAATGTTTCTGCCATTGCCATTATCAGTGAGCGCTATAAAGGAAAAGAACGCGTCCAAACCCTAGGCATTCGTGGTTCTGCAGAGGTTGTTGGGACGGCCGTTTTAACCTTTGGAGTCAGCCTTTTGATTCGCTTTGGCTGGCAGGCTGCCTTTCTCGTATACGGTATCAGTATTCCTATCTTACTTTTGTATCTCTTATTTGTGCCTTATGGATCTAAGACAGAATCAGTGGAGGAAAAACACCGGGATGTCAAGATGACGGGGGGACAATGGCGGACGGCACTAGGCTTAGCTGTTGTTGCGGCGTCGATCGTCTTATCTAATGTCATGATCACCGTTCGGATTCCAAGTGTGGTAGAACAAGTTGGACATGGCACTGCCCAAACTGCTGGGGTTATATTAGCAGCCATGCAATTTGTTGGGATCTTGGCAGGTTTGGCCTTCTCGCCCTTGACCTATCTATTCCGTGATCGTTTATTATTGGTTTCGGGAGTAGCTTATGGTGTGGCCCAAATGTTGATCGGGGTCTCTCCAAATCTCTTGATTCTTGCCCTTGTAACCATTGCTTCTGGCTTCGCCTACAGTGTGGCTTTGACAACAGTTTACAATGTCTTATCTGATAAGATGCCAGCAGGGGTCTTGAGCCAGGCAACGTCCATTGCGGTTTTGGGATGTAGTGCAGGTTCGATCGCAACGACCTTTGTCCTTAGTCTATTAGGGACGATCTCATCTGCTCCAGTCTTCATTTTTGGATTTTCTGGTATCCTCATGATCCTGGTTTCCTTTTTTGGTCTTTGGATTGTGCGAAAGAGCGGGAAGTAATCATGCGACTAGATAAATTTTTAGTGGATTGTGGCGTGGGGAGTAGGACCGAGGTCAAGCAACTCCTCAAGCAAAAGAAAATCGCAGTGAATGGAAAAAAAGAGACAGCAGGGAAACTGCAGATTGATCCAGAAAAGGATCAGGTGACCTTTATGGGGGAGGACCTGGTCCATGAAACCTTCGTGTATTATCTGCTTAATAAACCAGCTGGGGTTATCTCAGCGACTGAAGATGATCACCACCAAACTGTGCTAGATTTATTGGATGAGACAGCCCGTCATAAGGAAGTCTTTCCTGTCGGGCGCTTAGATATCGATACCCATGGTTTGCTGCTTTTGACCAATAATGGCAAGCTCGCTCATGCCATGCTGTCGCCGAAGAAGCATGTGTCGAAGATCTACCGTGCCCAAGTGGCTGGGATCATGGATGAGGCAGATGTGGCCCGTTTTGAAGCAGGCATTGCCCTCAAAGACTTCACGACTTTGCCTGCGAGATTGCAGATCTTAGAGATGGATGAGACAAGCGCCAGTTCCTATGTCGAAATTGAAATTGCTGAAGGAAAATTCCATCAGGTCAAGCGCATGGTCGCTGCCTGTGGCAAGGAAGTGGTGGATTTAGAGCGGATCTCGATGGGTCCTCTAACGCTAGATCCCACTCTTCAATTGGGAGAATGGCGGAGACTCCATCCTTCTGAACTCAAGTTCCTAGAGGTGTTTGGAGTTCCCTTATAAGCAAAAAAACAAGAGGCTGGGACAAAAGTCCTAGCCTCTTAA
>NZ_KV794430.1:0-7909 GCF_001808745.1 Streptococcus sp. HMSC057G03 | reverse complement strand
GAATGACCGATTTCTGTCCCACTCTCTATTTTTCTTTGTATCAAAAAAATGTACTTAAAATACAAAAAAAGCATATATAATAGCTTGTCTTCTCAAAGTAAATCGATTATAATGAAAAAAGATGGGTTGTGTATAAAATCACAATATGTAGTGATAATTTTTCGACTCACATACCTTATCTAGTAAACGTAGAAAAAGGAGAAAAATCGTTTATGAAAAAGTGGCTCTATTCTGTTGTGACAACAGTTGCCCTATTTTTACTAGCGGCTTTAGGATTTGCCAAACCCAATAGTCCAGCTAAAGTCCATGCAGATACGATCAATGATGTTGTGACATCTGTAAACATATCGAAATCAACTGGTGGAGCGATTACAGATCCACTCGGTGTTTGGGAGAGTTTTCAAGTTGAAGCAAACTTTGTGTTGCCGAATGGACGTGTAAAAAAGGGAGATCAGACCGTTATTCAACTTGGAGATGACTTTAAGGTCTTTGAAACGGACACCATCGACCTGCTGGATCCAAGTGGTCAAAAAGTTGCGACAGCAACGGTAGATGATCAACGAAAAGTCATTACTGTAACCTATACGGATTATCCTGAAAGAATGGCTAATGTGACAGGGAAACTGCGTTTCTTTGCGCGTGTAGACCACCAAGTCGTCAAAGGTCAAAAGACACTTGATTTTACTCTCACGATCGATAAGAAAGTGATTTCAGGTGGGAATATCGATTACAAAGGGGTGAACCCGGGTGAAAATCCTCCTACTCCAGAAGTCTTTAGCAAATGGGGTTGGACCAACTCAGATAATAAATTAAAATTGACCTATACCTTGAACATTAATCAAGGTCACACTGCCCTTCATAATATTGATATTAAAGACCAATTGGCCTTTACAGATGGGAAGATCAAAGCAGATTCTGTCAACATCCATACAGGAACTTGGCAGATCGATAACGAAGATGGTGCCTATCACTTAAGAGACACTACCAACGTCACCAAGAATTATTCCCCTGTTGTCAGTGCTGATGGGCGTTCTTTAACAGTTCATATCGGTGATCTAGCTCCTGAACAAGGAATGACAATTCGCTATGATGTCTATTTGGACAAGGTCCCAGCCATCAATACTTCCTACAAAAACAATGCGAAGATGACAGCTACAGAAATCAAGGAGCAAAATAAGGTTGCAGATATTCTGTATCAATTCCTTGATGGAGACTTCAATGGTGAGAAATACTCCTTCACTATTCATAAAAAAGGTGAAAATGGTCAGGCTCTTGCAGGTGCTGTTTTTGCTGTGACAGCAGATGATACAGGTGAGCAAGTTGGAACCATTACGACAGATGAGAATGGTGTTGGCACCATTACGGGCTTGATCAAGCAGGCTTATACGGTTAAAGAAATTCAAGCTCCGACAGGCTATGTGCTCTCTGAAGAACCTATCAAGATCAGCAAGGATGATTTTGGAAATGACCTCGCGATTTCTCGTGATGTCGTAAACCAAAAAGAAAAAACAAGCGTTGCTGGTCAAAAGACATGGAATGACAATGACAACCAAGATGGCAAGCGTCCATCAAAAATCACCGTCAATCTCCTAGCAAATGGTGTCAAAGTCGCTTCTAAAGAAGTGAAACCAGATGCTACAGGAACTTGGGCTTATCATTTTGATAATCTCGATGTGGTCGATGATGCTGGCAATGTCATTGCCTACACTGTTTCAGAAGAACCTGTTGAAGGCTATGAAGCGACTATTGAAGGAACCAATATTACCAACAGTCGGACACCAGAAGTTGTTGAGATTCCAGTAACGAAAGTTTGGAAAGACAATGATAACCAAGATGGCATTCGTCCTGACAAGGTCACTGTTCGTCTCCTTGCAGATGGTACAGAAGTAGCTAGCCAAGAGCTAAGTGCAGCGACTGATTGGAAGACAGTCTTTACCAATCTTCCAAAATACAATCACGGCAAACAAATTGTCTACACAGTCACAGAAGACACCGTAGCCAATTACTTTGCTGCGATTGATGGAACAACCATTACCAATAGCTACAAGCCAGGTAAAACCAGCGTCACTGTTACAAAACGTTGGGAAGACAACAATGACCAAGATGGCAAACGTCCAAGCACCATTAAGGTACAGCTCTATGCAGATGGCAAAGCTCAAGGAAAAGAAGTGGAACTTTCTGCTAAAAATAACTGGACTCATACCTTTAGCAATTTGCCTCTAAAAGCGAAAGGCAAAGAGATTCAGTACCAAGTGAAAGAAGTTGGAACAGTCAAAGGCTATACTAGTACAGTTGATGACAGTAACAAGGGAAATGTAGTGATCACTAATAGCCGCACGCCAGAAGTAACGGAAGTAGCGGTTAAAAAGATCTGGGATGACGCAGACAACAAAGATAGTCTTCGTCCTGAAAAAATCACAGTTCGTCTCCTTGCGGATGGTCAAGAAGTGGCTGTAAAAGAAATTACAGCTACTGATAATTGGCAGGCAAGCTTTACGGATCTACCCGTATACAAGGAAGGTAAGAAGATTATTTACACCATTACAGAGGATCCAGTAGTTGGTTATACAACAACTATTGATGGTTTCACGGTAACCAACCGTCATACGCCACCAACAACACCACCGACCACACCACCAAGTACACCGCCAACGACACCACCGACCACTCCACCAACAACACCTCCTACAACGCCGCCAAGCACACCGGAGAAACCAGAAACTCCAACCACACCAAAAGAAGGGAAGAAAAAAATTCTTCCATCAACTGGTGAAGTTGTTGCTTACGGGTTGACCATACTCGGTGCACTCTTAGCAATTTTTGCTTTGGCTTTGCTCTTGCGTGGTAAACGGAAAGAGAAATAAGCTTCATACCGATAATGAGGCTGGGACAAAAGTCCTAGCCTCTCAGTTATCTTTGAATTGTCGAGCAAGACGCAGCGGTTGACTGGGCTCTACTACGCTGATTTCATCAGCTTTTACAGCCCTACACAACTGTGCGGAGGTGGGGCGACGAAATCGAATTCTAACGAATTACCGATTTCTGTCCCACTCTCTTTTGAATAAGTTGCTTGAAGAATGTTCCATCAAACCGTCCAAATTCCCAAGGTTCTTTTTAGAAAAGAGAAAAGCTCCTCTCAAAGGAAACATAAGTGTTTGACAGAAAGATGAAATCTTGGTAGAATAAGAAGGTCGAATAGACAACTAACTCTTTCTTGGTAGCAGGATATGCCAAACCTGCCACTCGGATAGAGCATAAAGAAAAGGAGCTTATCATGGCAATCTCAAAAGAGAAAAAAAATGAAATCATTGCACAATACGCACGTCACGAAGGTGACACTGGTTCAGTAGAAGTACAAGTTGCTGTCCTTACTTGGGAAATCAACCACTTGAACGAACACATCAAACAACACAAAAAAGACCACGCTACTTACCGTGGTTTGATGAAGAAAATCGGTCGCCGTCGTAACTTGTTGGCTTACCTTCGTACAAACGACGTTAACCGTTACCGTGAGTTGATCAACTCTCTTGGACTTCGTCGTTAATTCAAGATACAAAGGCCGTCAAAAGCACAAAGCAAAAATAGGAAAATTGACGAAGAAGCTTCAGCTTCTAGGAGATTTTATCTTTTTTGCCAAGTGCTTAGGCCGTGTTCAATTGAGCATATCTTGAAAATAAGGCTACTCTAGTTGAGTAGCTTTTTTGTTTTTTGTCACCTTGCCTCGATATACTCGAGTATAATCTTCGGCTTCGGTTCCTAGCATCGTAAGGTAAAATAGACCAGATCTATCTCCCTTCGGGGAGATTTTTTGTTTTCACCAAGATTTTAGCCCGAGCTCAAAACAGCTCTCTGGATTCAGAGGGCTTTTTTCTTGTCTTTTCCTTATCGAACGAGATTCATCATTCTGAGGAAGTCGTTTTATTTGACAGATGTAATGTCTAGAGTTACAATTGATGCATCATAAGAAATAGAGGTTATCGATATGATTGAAATTACATATCTAGACAGTGCAAAACAAGAAAGAGTCATGCATTTTGATTCCTACGAAGAGTTTGAACGCTCCCAACAAGCTTGCTTGATTGGGGTAGCAGATTTTTATCCTGTTGTGAAACTGACCTATAATGGGCATGAGTTGGATTACCAAGGGACTTACGGGGATGTTTTCTTCTATTTGATGAAGCAAGATTTGACGCAGTACCAAAACTAAAGGAGAAAGAAAATGGCAAAAGCAATTACAGACGCAACATTTGAAGCAGAAACAAAAGAAGGTTTGGTCTTGGTAGACTTTTGGGCAACCTGGTGTGGTCCATGTCGCATGCAAGCTCCTATTTTAGAAAAATTATCGGAAGAACTTTCGGAAGATGAGTTAAAAATCCTAAAAATGGATGTGGATGAAAATCCAGAAACAGCGCGTGCTTTCGGCATTATGTCCATTCCAACCTTGCTCTTTAAAAAAGATGGGCAGGTTGTTAAACAAGTAGCAGGAGTGCATACCGCAGCACAAATTAAGGCAATTATTGCTGAGTTGAATTAATCACAAAACACTCCCATTTGAATATGGGAGTGTTTTTTACTATATAGTTGAATTATTTGTCTAACTTTTTGGGGTCAGTACAGCTACCTAACACTCTTCATTAATCCGTCACGGCACCTGTTCCATCAAAGCTCCAAGTCTCTTTGACATAAGTTGTCAATTGATCTATTGTTTTTTCATCGCCAACACATACAATGTTATATACCTTATCATCCTTTTGGAATGTCCAGAGAATAGTATAATTGCCTGATTTAAGACTCATATTTACTTGAATTGCTTCGTTTCCTCCAACGGTAACAGAAGATCTTGAAATCTTAACGACTTTATTTGTTTTGTTCATGCCACTTTCAAATCTTTTAGCCATCATATCAGGACCAAATTCCTCTCCTTCAGCTACATTTGCTTTTTCTCTATTGGAGGCATTTAAAATAATAGCATAATTACCACTTGGATCTCTGTATTCAATGTTATCTCCATTTTCTACAGATTCATATTTTTTCCAGTTACTCGGGATATTGACATATCCATAATCTGCTGAACCGATTCGTTTAGTTTCTTCAGAACTCTGATCACCATCTGATGTTTTTTTCTCTACCTTACTACTCGATTCTATAGTCTCTTTCACCACACTAGTGGAAGTAGATTCCGAAGATGATGGCCCACTGGACTCTTTCTTTGGACTGCTACAAGCAACAAGACTAACTAAAGACAAGACTGCAACAGCCACTAGTAGGGGCTTATTTTTCATGTTATCTCCTCATTGATAGATTTTTACTAACTAGTCTAACATATTCGCCAATGAATTCCTCACGGAATAAGTATCTATTCTCCCAATTCGGCACTGTAAGCAATGATTTGATCGACAGTGTCTGAAAGGAATTGGATGGTGTCGCGGAGTGGTTTGTCAGTCGAGATATCTGCTCCGATGATCATGGCTGACTCAAGTGGGGTCTTGCTGCCACCTGATTTAAGGAGGTCTAGCCAATCTTTCGCTCCATTTTCGGAGTTCTTCAAATGCAAGTATCCCGCTGTTGAGATAACCAAGCCAGCTGAGTAGGTGTAGCTGTAAAGCCCCATGTAGTAGTGGCTTTGGCGCATCCAGGTCAAGGCTGCATCGTCATCGATTTCAACGGCATCTCCCCAGAACTCTGTCAAGACTTCCTTCATGATGCTATTGAGTTTGCTAGCGCCGAAGGTTCCACCTTCTTCGATCAAGGTGTAGACCTTGCGTTGGAAGGCTGCTTCCAACAAGTGAGTGATGAAGTTGTGGAAGTAGGTATCTGTCAAACGGTGAGCCAAGGCAAAGCGTTTTTGACGAGGGTCGTCAAACTGGTGTTCCAAATAGTCGCTGAGGAGGAGCTCGTTAAAGGTAGAAGGAGCTTCCACATAGTAGGTCGACATGTGGGCGTTGAAGTAGCTTTGGTTGTTGTCTGAGAATATGAATTGACCAGAGTGTCCTATCTCGTGGATCAGGGTGTAAACATCACTCATCCGTCCTGTCCAGCTCATGAGGACATAAGGATGGACGCGGTATGGGTCAGCTGCATAACCACCGGAATCCTTGCCTTCATTGGCCGCGAAGTCTACCCAGCGTTCGGTTTGGTAGCGAGCAATTTCGCGGGAGTATTCTTCTCCAAGAGGTGCCACAGATTTCATGACCAAGTTATAGGCATCATCAATAGTGACATCTGGGTTGAGCGCACTGTCCAAGTCCAACTTCCAATCAGCAAAGGTCATTTTTTCAAGGCCGTTGACCTTGGCCACGTGTTTGAGGAATTTTTGAGCGACTGGAGCAAAGTCCTTCATGATCAGGTCAATCTGACGATCAAACATGGCCCGATCCACTTCCTGCTCAGCCAAGAGGTAGTCAAAGACAGAGTCGTAGCCTCGCATATCTGCAATCAGTTTTTCAGACTTGACTTGAGCTAGATAGGTAGCAGCAGCCGTGTTTTGGTGCTTGCGGAGACCTTCTGAGAAGGAACGAAAGGCTTTTTCACGAACTTCTGCATTCTCATGGTTTTGGTAGAAGTTTTCATAGGTAACAAAGCTATTCTTGTAAACTTTTCCATCCACTTCAAAATCAGCCATTTCAAAGTCGCCTGCCCGCATCTTGGTATAGATGTCTTGAGGTCCGTAGAAGACTTCACCCAGGTTGGTCAATGTTTTTTCCACATTAGCTCCCAAGTAGTGAGCTTTTTTAATTTTAGCCTGACGAATGGCAAAAGTGAGGTGAGGGAGTTGCCCCAGGCGTTCGAGGACTTCTTCATCCGCTTCTACTAAAGCATCATCAAAGAAGGAAAGTTCAACGCTTGCCCAAGTTTCGAAATCCATCCCCGCTTGAGCAATCTCTGCGAAAGCTTCATCACCAAAGTCAGTGGTTTGTGGCATAAAACTGTAGTTGCCAATGTGGCTGAGTTGGATCTGAATTTGTTCAAAGACCGCAAAGGCAGCTTCAAAGTCTTCAAAGGTGTGGAGGTTGCCCTTGTAGTTACGGACAAATTCATTGATTTCTTCACGTGTTTTTTCAATGGCACGCAAGAAGTCTTCCTGGTCTTGGTAAAGGGCTGTGAGGTCCCAGAGTTCGTTCTCAGGAAATTCAGAACGTTTTTTTAATTCCATAATGTTCTCCTTTTGATCGGTATTCTTCCTTAAGTATAGCAGAAAATAGGACAGAAACATAGAGGGAGAGGGGAAAATGCTTGTTTGAAAATCTTGAAAGAGCTGGAAAAATTGACCATTTTTGATATACTAGGATAGAAATGAGGAGGTTTTTATGAAAAAGGTTATGATTTCACTACTGGCGGGTGCGTCCGTTCTAGCTCTGGTGGCTTGTACGCCCAAACGCTATGAACGCCAAAGTAAACCAAAGACAGCAACGTCATCATCGGTTAAAAAAGAAAAGAAGGATACGGGTCAAAAGTATTATCAAGAGGTTTTGGAGCGGTATGCTAAGTATGATACAGCTCTTAAAAATGGCGATAAGTCAGGCCTGTTTGCGGAATTAGGTAAGATAAAATCTGGCTCAGAAGAAAGCATCTATCTAGATGCTTTGGAGCGCTTAGGAACTCCGGTAACCTTCCAATACGCTTTTACAGACTTGAACAAAGATGGTGTGGATGAGCTCTTGGTGTCCAATCAATACACTGGAAACAAACAATATGTTTCTGCCATCTATTACCTCAAGGGTCAAGAAGCCGAATTGCTCCATACAGCTTATACAGCTGCGGTTGGTGGCTATCGCTCCAGCCTAGACCTTTTTGATAATGGGCAAATTGTCTACGCCACTTGGCAATCTGTGAACCCAGACCGGGAATTGACCCTTTATTCGCTAGGAAAAGGGGAAGCCAAGGAAGAAAAGAAAGCAACCATTCAAAT
>NZ_KV794429.1:157075-241127 GCF_001808745.1 Streptococcus sp. HMSC057G03 | reverse complement strand
GGTACGTGTTTGTTTCCATTGACAAGGAGTTTATGGGAATAGAAACGTCCCCACCTTACATATCTCCAGAATGGACGATTGAAATTGAGACAATTTAATAGAGATAAGCTCTTGTTATGTTTCTTTTAAGTCAATAAACTAACAATACTCAAAGTATGCTCAAAAATATGATATAATCTAGAACATAAGGCAATACTGTTTTAAAGTATTTTCTCTTAACCATGTCTCGTTAGACAAATCTGATTCGTCTGGTTTTCTAATAGATTTTAATGCTGACTTGGTTTTATAGCCATTATGCTCTCCATTATTTTAGTGTAGAACACTTTGGTTATTAGTTTTTTGTTACATTGTAAGCAAATCAATAGAGATAGAAAAAGGGATTATATGTTTAGTTATGAGGTTGTAGCAAGTTTTAACGACTTAGAAAATGCTATTTATACAACTATTTTAGAAAATGAAAATATATCCTCTATGACAATCAAGGAATTGGCCCAACTTGCACATGTATCAGTTGGAACCGTACAACGATTTTGCAAGCATCTAGGATTTGATGGATATAGCCATTTTAAGATTGCTTATAAAGAATATTTAAAAAATGAGCAAATTATTTTAAACAATCAAGACAATAATTCTTTGAAGCTATTCATTGATTATACTGAGCAAGATACTTTTTTGCAGCTGATTATGGAGGCTGTGGCAATCTTAAAGAACGTTGAACAGATTGTTTTTGTCGGAATTGGTTCCTCTGGAACTTTAGGTCGATATGGAGCGCGCTATTTTTCAAATATTGGCAAATTTAGTATGTGTATTGAAGATCCTTGGCAACCAGTGCTACAAAACAGTATGGAAAAAACTTGTGTCATTGCCTTATCCGAATCTGGTGAGACTTCTCAAACATTGAAAATTGTACAAAAATTAAAGGAAAAAGGTTGTCCAGTTATTGCCATCACAAATACATTGGAATCAACATTGTCAAGGCTATCTGATTGCTCCATAACCTATCATGTTCCTCAATTATTTTTAAATGGGTTTAATATTACGACGCAGGTACCTGTTATTCTCATTATTGAAATGTTAATGAAACAACTATATACTACAAAAGCATAAGGGTGTCTATGAATTTATTTGATTATCATAAAGCAAAAGGGCTAAATAATAGTGAATTAAGCGTGTATAATTTTATATTGCAACATAGAGATAAAGTTGCTACGATGACTATCAGAGAGCTATCGACATCTATAAATCTATCGACAACAACCATCATTCGTTTTGCGAAAAAGATGGGATTTGATAGCTACAATGATTTAAAATATGCCTTGTCAAGGTCGGAAGATAAGGAAAATAAACATCGTCACTACTTTCCTATTGATATTCCAGCAATACAATTTTTACAGACTAGTGTCCAAGATGAAGCTTTAAAAAAACAACTATCAGAGATAGCAGACTTGATCGTTCAAGCCAAACAAGTTATCTTTTTAGGGGTGGGTACTAGTCTAAGTTTGGCAGAATATGGCTCATATCTTTTTTCTGGAATCGGTATTCTTAGCTTTGCTATTACTAACCCATTTTATTCTCTGAAATTGCATCATTCTAATTTGGAGGATGTTTTGGTTATTGCTCTAAGTGTCAGCGGTGAGACAGAAGAAGTTCTAACTCTGGTACAGGGATTCAAAGAAAGAAATGCTAAGATTGTTAGTCTGACAAATACAGATATTTCCACTTTATCACAGCTATCGGATATAAATTTATCCTACTTTATGCCAGTTGCCTACGCAGATTCCTCGCTACGTTCCACTAATTTGACCACTCAGATTCCAGTTGTCTATTTTTTAGAATCCTTACGTTACCAAGTTTATTTAAAAAAATAGGAGTGAAAACTCTTGTTTTTTTTATGTAACAAATATTGTTCGACTGTACATATATTTTCTATCTCAATATCTATTGTCAGCAGGTACAGTATGTTATAAAATAGACTTGTTCATAGCGCTAGTACAAAATACAGAAAGGATAGGTAAAATGGCAAAAATACCAGAAGGCTTTTTATGGGGTGGGGCAGTTGCTGCTCACCAAATTGAAGGAGGGTATGATAAAGGTGGAAAAGGCATTTCGATAGCCGATGTGATGACGGTTGGAAGTGCTAGCCACTCTCGACAGATTACTGATGGCGTCTTACCTGACGAATATTATCCGAATCATGATGCAATAGATTTTTACAGAACCTATAAGGACGATATACAATTATTCGCTGAGATGGGATTTAAGTGTTTTCGAACTTCGATTGCCTGGACTCGTATCTTCCCAAATGGAGATGAAGAAGAACCTAACGAAGAAGGGTTGAAATTTTATGATGATTTATTTGATCAGCTGCTAGCTCATCAAATTGAACCGGTCATCACACTCAGTCACTTTGAAATGCCCTATCATCTAGTTACTAAGTATGGTGCTTGGCGTAATCGCAAGTTGATTGATTTCTTTGTTCGTTTTGCGGAAGTCGTCATGGAACGATATAAGGACAAAGTTAAGTATTGGATGACCTTTAACGAGATCAATAATCAAGGTGCAATTAATGTTCCTTGGTGCTCATGGACTAATTCTGGTGTCATTTATCAAGAAGATGAAAATCCAGTTGAGGTACTACAGCAGGTTATCCATTATCAGTCAGTGGCTTCTGCAAAAGTTGTTCAATTGGGTCGGAAAATCAATAAAAATTTCAAAATTGGTTGTATGCTGGCAATGGTACCATTTTACCCGAATACATGTGATACAAAAGATATACTTGCTAGCCAGAAGGCAATGGAGCATCGTTTATTTCACTATGGAGATCTTCATGTTTTTGGAGAGCGTCCTTACAATATCGAGGCCTTTTGTCGAAAAAATAATATCAAACTGGATATTTTACCAGAAGATCTAGAAACTCTAAAAGAAGGTTGTGTAGATTATATTGGCTTGAGTTACTATATGAGTGATACAGTGACTGCTACAGCATCTGAGGAAACAGAAGAGCTTTTCAAAGATGTTTATACTAAGAAAAATCCCTATATTGAATCAAGCGATTGGGGTTGGCAGATTGACCCTGAGGGATTACGCTATAGCTTAAATCTTTTATACGATCGCTATCACTGTCCGCTTTTTATAGTTGAAAATGGATTCGGTGCTTATGATAAGGTAGAGCCTGATGGAATCCATGATTCTTACCGCATTGATTACCTCAAACAACACATTGAACAAATGATGTTAGCGATTGAAGAAGATGGCGTAAATGTCATTGGTTATACCCCTTGGGGCTGTATCGATATTGTTAGTGCTGGTACAGGTGAAATGGAGAAGCGTTATGGCTTTATCTATGTCGATAAGAATAATAATGGCGAAGGAACTTTGCAACGAATGAAGAAAGATTCCTTTACATGGTATCAAAAAGTGATTACATCAAATGGAAACGAATTATAAGGAGTAATTAAAATGAATATTGGATTGTTTTGTGCAGCAGGTATGTCAACAAGTATTTTGGTTGAGCGTATGAAAGAAGCGGCTCAGAAAAAAGGGAAAGATGCAACAATTGCAGCTTATTCCATCAGTGAATTGGAACAAAGAGTTGGAGATATTGATGTGGCTCTATTAGGCCCACAGGTTGGTTTCCAACTTGAAAAAGCAAAAGAAATTTGTGCTTCTCACAATGTTCCTGTAGAAGTGATTGCAATGGCTGATTATGGCACTGTAAACGGTATGGCAGTTCTTAAACAAGCTTACATGATGAAAAAATAAGGAGAAGATGATGAAGGATAAACTAATTAAAAAGTTTGTTGATCGGATGATGGCCTTTGTCAATACCAAAGGTGTAACAGCGATAAAAGATGGTATTGTTTTCTCTATGCCATTGTTGATTGTTGGCTCCATCTTTCTTATCTTGGCCAATTTTCCAGTTCCAGCTCTAGCAACGATGTTAGAAACTAGTGGTATTACCCCTGTTCTCAATCAAGCAATTGGTGCGACCTTTAATATCAGTGCGATTGTAACAGTCATTGGGATTGCGTATACCTATGCTAAGCTAGAAAAACAGGAGCCGCTTGGGGCAGGTGTCATTGCCTTAGCAGTTTTCTTGCTAATCCAGCCCTCCAGTTTGATTTCTAAAAATGGGGATGTAGTTGGTAACATTATTCTGAAGGATTGGACTTCCGGGAAAGGGATGATTGGTGCCATTATCGTTGGTTTGATTGTAGGAGCAAGCTATTCTTGGTTTTTGAAGAAAAATATCAAAATCAAAATGCCAGATGGCGTACCAACTGGTGTAGCCAACGCATTTTCAGCCTTGATTCCTGCTACTGTTATCATCACAGCGGCAACGATCTTTGTCGGACTTGTTGAACAATTGTTTAAGGTCACAACGATTGAAGTGATTTATAATCTTATTCAAACACCAATGCAAGGCTTGACTGACTCATTGTTTGGTGCGGTGCTTATGTGTTTCCTTGTACCATTCTTATGGATGTTTGGGGTGCACGGCTCAACTGTAGTTGGTGGCATCATGAGTGGCTTGCTACAGGCGAATGCTTTGGAAAACCAAGCCATTTTAGATAAGGGCCTTGAATTAAATCTAGCCAATGGTGGTCATATTGTGACGATTCAATTTTTTGATCAATTTATCAATGTTACAGGTGCCGGGATTACGATTGGTTTGGTAGTTTACATGGTTGCATTTGCAAAATCAAAACAACTAAAAATTCTTGGACGTCTTGAAATGGTTCCAGCCATCTTTAATATCAATGAGCCGGTGCTCTTTGGTTTGCCGATTGTAATGAATCCAGTTTTAGCAATTCCCTTTATATTAACGCCTATTTTATCTTGTATCATCCAGTATTCAGCGATTTATTTTGGACTGACACCTATGTATGGTGCCGTTCAAGTTCCGTGGACTTGTCCTCCAATTATTTCAGGATTTATCATCGGTGGTTGGAAAACAGCCTTGTTGCAAACACTTATTTTGGTTATGTCTTTCTTTGTTTATTATCCGTTTATTAAACAGATGGATAAACAAGCTTTACAAGCTGAAATACAAGAAACAAGCGATTTAGAAGACGAAGATTGGTAAGAGAGGCATTAAAATGGACGAAAAAGTACTCGAAGTGTGTTTTCAAATTATCACCTATGTAGGAACAGCAAAATCTATGTACATCGATGCTATTCAATTGGCTAAGCAGGGTGAATTTGAGCAGGCTAAAGATAGAATTAAACAAGGCGAAGAAGCATTTGTACAGGGACACAATGCTCACCACTCACTTTTGACAAAAGAAATGAATGGGGAATTAAACCAAACAGGTCTAATTCTGATGCACGCTGAGGATCAGTTATTGAGTGCAGAAGGTTTTCGAACGATTGCTGAGGAATTTATAGCAGTCTATAAACGCTTTGAGGAAGGTAAATAGAGCAAGTTATGAAAGTAAAAATTAAGCAATGTTAATTACCTATTCAGACAGTCTTGGAAAAAATCTGAAAGACTTGAAGCAGGTCTTAGAAGGTCCTTTGAAAGATGTGGTCGGTGGTGTCCACATTCTTCCCTTCTTTCCATCGTCAGGCGACCGCGGGTTTGCACCCGTGGACTATACCAAGGTTGATGAGGGTTTTGGAGATTGGAGCGATATTGAGGCACTCAGTCAAGACTACTATCTCATGTTTGATTTCATGATTAACCATATCTCAGCCAAGTCGCCTTATTTCCTTGATTTCCTAGAAAAGAAAGATGATCCGCCCATGCGACAAGGTGAAACCGAAGGTCGAGAAGGTATCATGGGGTATAGGTCTCATAGAATGAGGAGGGAAACAGACGAAACGATACGGTAACAGAGAACTGCATAGTGTGGTGATGCCTTTTACCGACTGATATAGGATTGTAGAGATGGTAAACTGGATAGGATTTTGGTCAAGTTGAGTAGTTATTTTGACAGGAATATCATGTGCCAATTTCTCGACAACATCACAATCTCAGGAAGTGGGCAGATTCCTGTAACTTTCCTTGAAGGAAGAGAAGTTGACTTGTAGGAAACTGCAATCGAAAGGTTGCAGTTTTTTGTGTTGTTTCGTGGTATAATAGGCTAAAACGATAAACGGTATGATTTGTTACTAGCTGTAGGAGTTTTATTATGGGTAAGTGGACTTGTCAATGCGGATATCCAATGAATGACCATGCTGCCCCAGACCAGAATGCTTTTTCGGTATTCTCGGATGAGTTATGGGAAGAGATAACGGATACCGCAGATGAAAATAATAAGATTGATTATTATGATATTTATGATGCTTCATACTATGCCTGGCAATGTCCAAATTGTCATAGCTTGATGGTATTCGGTGAGGATGAGAATCCAAATCGTTATACTTTCTATAAGTGGATAGATTTAGATAGTGAAGAGAAGGGGATAACTGATCAAGAAACTGATTCAAACTCATCAGATGTAGTTTATAGAGTTGCATTAGTCACTTTCTCAGAGTTTGGCGAGGAGTACACCTATATTTGTGAGGATGAATCAATCAGGGAAGACCATTTTGTGGTTGTTCCTGTTGGAATCAACAACGTTGAGAAGGTTGCTCATGTTGTGAAGGTATATCAGGCTACGCAAAAAGATATCTCATATCCAATTGACAAGTTAAAGCGTGTGATTAAGCGTTATTCTGATTTTGATAAAGAGAAAGCAAAGGGGATTGCAGCTGAATTATTAAGGTCAGGTCGATGTTTGCAAATAGATGATTTTTCTAAATCAGTAGTAGCAGACGAATATTTTGATATTTTGCACAATAAACTTGGATACTGGTGGTTGGAACTGAATGGCGTTCCCATTCCAATGAAGGTTATCCTATTGTATACCAATTATGAAAAGTATCACGTTGACTGCGCTATACATATCAAACCTTACAATATGCACTATAGTACTTTCCAATCGTTAAAGTTATGTACCGACTTTGAGATTGACGCTTCCCGCTGGGTTGATGTCATTTCTGATGAATATGTTTGGGGAAATTCCTGGGAACTTGATGGTACCCAGTTTGGGATAACCTGTCAGGAATCATCAGAGGAGGATGAAGTGACACTTGGCAAATACAGTCGTGTCCCATATTATAACGACTGGCATCCAGATTGGAGCGATAGATACGGTTTTAATGTAGCTTGGAAACCACATGAATCTGATGAAGACTTGTCGGTAGGTTTTTACATTTTTTAAAGTGATAAAATCGTTCAATCATATAATAACAAAGCCAGACTAGTCACTTTTCGTTCGATAATATAGATGTTTGCTAGCATCACATGTTGAGGCAGTATCACTGCTTGTTCAAACAGATTAAACAAAGATGTAGTTAGGAAAGTCTTACAGTAAGGAGTTTAAATATGAAATTCCATGAATTTGGTGATAAGAATTTGCCTTCTATCTTGCTGATACATGGCGGTGGCAGTTCTTGGTGGAATTATCTTCGTCAAGCACGGATCTTATCAAAAGAATACCGTGTTATTTTACCTACTTTGAATGGCCACGGCGAAGAATATCCACTCGATTATGTTTCTACTGAAGATTCCGCTTTGGAGATCCTAGACTATATCAAAGCAAACTGTGGTGGAAAGGTGTTTGCGATCGGTGGCGTTTCACTTGGTGGTCAAATTGCTATGGAGCTTTTGTCCTTAGACAGCAAGATAGCTGAGAAGGCTATCATAGACGGAAGCCTCTGTATTCCTCAACCAAGATTAGCTAAAATCAGCATCTTTCTAGTATCCTTATTTGGTAAACTGATGTTCAGTAAATTCTCTTGCAAACTTCAATTAAGCATGATGAACAAACTCTATCCTAAACTCGCTTATCCAGAGGAAATAAAAGCTTATTATTTGGAGGATCTGCCAAGGACGCCTATCAAAACATTGGTGACCATTTACAAAACCTATCTGGGGCGTTACAAGCTGAAGGACACGATTTCTGCCAGTAAGGCGCAGGTTCTGTATATCTACGGTGAAAAAGAATTGAACTGTGTGAAAGCATCAGCAAAATTATTTCAGCAGCTACATCCAAATACGATCCTGTATGAAGCAAAGGGGTATAATCATGGCTATTTATCAGCTTATCTGCCTCAAGAATGGATTGATTTGGTGGTACCATTTTTGGAGAATAACGATTGATTATACTTTATTAATTTAGAAAGCAGAGTTTCATGGAAGTCAAAAAATATAGTCCGCTCAATTCCTTAAAAAAGATAGCAGATAACCTCTGGATTGTAGATGGGGAAGAAGTACTGATGAATTTCAAACTCTTCAAAGTGCCTTTTTCAACTAGAATGACAGTTATCCGTCTGCAGAATGGTGGTCTTTGGGTGCATTCGCCGATTAAGCCTAGTGATAATTTACTTTTTGAAATCAAGCAATTAGGTGAGGTAAAACACCTTATTGCACCCAATGTCTTACATTATAGTTATATAAATGAGTGGCACGAACTATTTCCGGAAGCAGAAGTATGGCTAGCTAGTGGTGTTCAAAAGCGTGCCAGAAAATCGGGAATGAATTTATATTATGGTCATGAACTAGAGAAAGCCAATTGGAACGAGGAAATTTGTTTTACAACATTTGAGGGAAGTTTTTATGTAAAAGAGGTTGTTTTTTTCCATAATGAAAGTTCAACTCTGATTTTAACGGATCTTATTGAAAACATAGAAACTGAGAATGTATCGATTTTTGAAAAGCTACTGTTTAAAATAGGCGATAATCACTATCCAAATGGTAAAACACCAAGAGATTTAAGAATGACTTTTTTATTTAGTAAAAAACAGGCATTGAAGAGTTATCGTATAGTAAAGAAATGGGAACCTAAGAATATTATTATTTCTCATGGACCGTGTATCATTGGACAAGCAAAAGAAATGCTAAACCAAGCGTTCTCTTGGCTAGAGAAATAGTAATTTACTATAAAGAAATTAATAAAATATATCTAATATAATTGACTACAATTACTTGGAGTTGTCAAATTAAGATGTGGAATCTACTTAAATTGTTGATTCTAGGAGGTATCAGATGACACGAGAGAAAGAATATAGATTAGCTATCGGTATCTCTTAATTAGATTTAGTGAAAGAAGAATCCATTTTTTACTTGATTCCCCTCTCTATCTTATGGTAGTATGTATATACAAATTGTATGTACAAAGGAGAGGTAGAAATGGCAAACACGAAAGCAGTGAATTTTCGAGCAGATGCGATGTTTTACCAAAAAACAAAAGAGGTGCTTGCGGATAAAAAAATTTCTGTGTCAGATGTCCTAAATGCAGTACTTCGAAAAATTGCTAATGGGACTGTGGATCCAGAAGAATTTGTTTCGAGTGATTTGCAGGACAAACAGTATCAGGTAGCCTTTGAAGATTTGAAGAAGGAGATTTTAGTGGGGCATCAGGAAATCGCTCAAGGAAAAGTTACTTCTGTAGCCGATGTGAGAAAGGAATTTGGTCTTGACTAAGTTGAAACGTTATCAGGTCTTTCTTGCAGATCAGGCTAAGCAGGACTTGCGTGGCATTCACGACTATATTCTTGTGAATTTTTATAGCCAGCAAGCTGCAGATGGCAAAGTTGATTTGCTATTAAGTGCTCTTGAGACCCTAGAACTGTTTCCAGAAGCCTGTCCTCTGGTATCAAGCCGGGGCTATGGTGAGATGACGAATGATGTGAAACCCTATCGTTATATGCCAATAGAGAACTATCTCGCATTTTATTATATTGAGAAGCATACAGTGTATGTTGCTCGTATACTCAGTGCAAAGCAGGATTGGGTCAAGATTTTTTATAAGTAGGATGAGGACCCCATGTTAAAATCGAATAAGCTGATTATTTTTTTAGTTTCCCTACCTTTTCTGATGGTCATTATTTTCTATTCTCTTAGTGAGCATCCTGGATATAGTGATGATGGGAATTTTGTCAGAAATCATGAGGCTGCTATTAAGAGTGAAATCATCGCACACTTAGCTCAGGAAAGGCAAGACATAAAATCTGTGACGCTCTTACCAAATACTGCTAGAGGAGAGTATGATAATGGTGGTGATGTGAGCGGACATTACCATATCTATTTTACAGCCTACGTCAACAATAACCGCGAGCGAACGATAAGCGTAGAACTATTCTTCCCAGATGCCAGCATTCCCCCATTTACCTTGTTTCCTCCCAACCCTTATAAAGACAAAGGCAAAAAGATGTCCAATTGGTTGATTGGGAATATTGAAGTATCGGAAGAAAGCTCTAAATAGAAATAAGAACAATTCATGATGAATAGAATAGTAGACGATCAGATCACTCTTATTCCTTATTATAGGAATGATGAGATCTCCCTTCTTTGGTATCAAGATAGTGAGGTTTGCAAACAGGTGGATAATACTGATCAGATTTACGATGTAACAAAACTTCATAAAATGTATGATTACCTATCTTCACATGGTTCTTGCTATTATATCCAATATGAGGGAGTGTTAGTTGGAGATGTGACACTTCAAGATAATTCAGAGCTTTCTATAGTGATCAGCAAAGAGTATCAGAATTTACAGATCGGAAGACGGTGTATTTCTGAAATGATACAGATGGCCAAAGAGAAAGAAATGGTTAAGGTAACTGCTCAAATTTATCCTTTTAATACTCAAAGTCAAAGAATGTTTTTGGCTTTGGGATTTCAGAAAGTAGACGAAGAGTGGTATGAATATAAGTTGATTTAGGATTGTTGTAGATCATTTTATATATTTAAATACTGGTCCGTATTTTGTATATCAAAGAACATCAAATTGAAAATTAACTCATTAAAAACATATAATTGAAAGATGAAGCTGGTATAAATGTAGACTTGCTGTAAAAACTTGGTATAGGGGATCCATCGTTATATTTGGTAAAACTAAAAATCGAAATCTAAACAGATCTTCTATGTTTGTAACCGCTTTTTTCTGCTATAATAATACTAGATAGTAATACGGGAGTTTATTATGGTTACAAAACGATTTTTGAAAAATGTCATCGTTGGGATAGTCGCGGTTTTCATGACCTTAACTTTTGTTCATGGGGTTCAAGCTCAGCAAACGGGACTCGATTACCAAAGTCTCAACCTGCTAGCTTTTACTGGTAACAAGCAGCTCGTTTTAGGTGAGTTTGATCATTTAGGTCGTGCGACTTCAGCTCATATACAGTTACAGGACAAGGATGAACCAAAGCAGAAAAGAGAGCCACGGCTGACCTACAATCCAGTCGGCTGGCATAATTATAAGCTGTCCTATGGAAACAAAGGGAAGAAGGCCTGGTTGTTCCATAGAGGGCATCTGGTCGGCTATCAATTTAGTGGTCTGACCAATGAAGGGAAAAATTTAGTTCCCTTAACTGCATGGACCAATAGTGGAAATTATAGAGGAACCGCTGATCGTAATGATGAGGGGATGCTCTACTATGAAAAGCGCTTGGATAGTTGGTTAGCCACTCACCCTCATTACTGGTTAGACTACAAGGTGACCCCGTTTTATGCGGGTGATGAATTAATTCCGAGACAAGTAATCTTGCAGTATGTTGGGATTGATCAAGAAGGAAATCTACTCCGTATAAACTTAGGAAGTCCGAAAGAATCTGTAGATGCTTATGGGATTACCACCGTTACCTTGGACAACTACTCTAAGAATGCAGCCATTGACTATCTGAAGGGAACCGCCAAACCATCCTTAGTGCCAACGGAACCAAGTAGTCAAGCACAACCATCCAGTCCTTCTATAGAGACCCAACCAAGTCAAGCTCCTCAACCGAGTCAATCAGTAGAAGCCGCCCAACCAGTTCAACCTGTGGAGCCTACAGAACCTAGTCCTCAATTGGCTCCAGTAGTATATGTGGCAAGAAATGGGAGTGCGGATGTTTATTGGTATTCTTTAGACAATATGCCTCGCAATACTAATTTTTCTAAGGTTGTTCAGATGTCAGAAGAGCAAGCGCTGAATCTTGGAAAGAGGCATACGAGTAAAGAATGAGTATCAGTTATTTTGATACTGAGAAAGCCCAATTTCTGGGCTTTTTGTGTAGGGTAAGTACTAAATAGGAGAACTAAAATGATTGAAAATATGCTATAATAATAGGACGGAGGTAGAATATGACCTTAGATGTAGATAAAGAAAAAATGATGATTATGGGTGTGATTTTTGATAACAAAAAGGTTTTTAAGAGCGTCTGGTTTGCTCTGAGCACCAATATGATTGAAGGATGGCATCCCACGGTAGAAGATGTGGAGCGACTGAGAGAAGAGGCAGTTGCATTAGGAGTTGGATAATGGTTAGAAAAATATATGATGGGTATGATTATATAGACCCTGATAATTTATACACCTATCCCCATTCACCTGTTCTCATAAATAAATTTAATGAGAAAAATGATAATAAAGCACGAGAATTAGAATATCGTTTAGTAGCAAGCCAAAGTTTAAAACTGTTTATTAATCCAATTGAAGTAAATACTGTTTCAGATATTTTAAAGATTCATAAGTTTCTTTTTGAAGGAATGTATACTTGGGCAGGTCAATACCGTCAAGTAAATATCTCTAAAAGTGGAAATGCTTTTATGCCAGTTCAGTCTTTTGATATGGCAGAAAAATTTTTAAATACTTTGCTTTCAAACTATCTACTTAACGCAAATAATAAAATTGAGATTTGTAAAAGTTTAGCTGAGATATTAGATAATCTAAATTATTTTCATCCATTTCGAGAAGGAAACGGTCGTACTCAACGAGAAGTTATCCGTTCTTTAGCTTTGATGAAAGGCTATGAATGTGAAATTTCAATTGGTTTAGATGATGATATCTATCACTTATATATGGATGGAACAGTTTATGGAGATACTAGTAAGCTCGAACAACTGTTCAATAAACTCTTAACAGAATTATAGGCCTGTAGTATATTTTTGTAGGAAACAGTATAAAGTGATGCTTATAAGGTAAAGTCACTGCTTTAATAAAGGTCTTTAAGCCCAATTGCTGGGCTTTTTGTATTGCATTACAATCTTAAAAAGTGAGTAGTCTAAAATGATCTCTCAGAATCTTGCAAACCTTTTTATAAAGTAGTATACTAGAAATAGTTTATGGAATCGTTTGCATAAATTGGTAAATGATGAAAAGAAAGGAAAGTAGGAGACGAGACAGATGGAATTAACAGCGATTTATCACCGGCCTGAATCGGAGTATGCCTATCTTTATAAGGATGGCCAGCTCCACATTCGCATCCGGACTAAGAAAGAGGATATCAAACGGATTGTCTTGCACTATGGGGATCCTTTTATTTTTATAGAGGATCTATATGAGGCGACCAAGGAAATGGACAAGGTGACGACCGACGATCTCTTTGATTATTGGCAAGTATCGGTCTCTGTCCGCCATGCCCGGATCCAGTACCTCTTTGAATTAGAGGATACAGCGGGAGAGAAGATCTTGTATGGAGACCGAGGTGTAGCAGCCTACACCAAGGAGAATCTGGACTTCGTCATGAACGGTTTTAAGCTTCCTTTTATCCATGAGATCGATGGATGTGCTGTTCCGGATTGGGTGGCTCAGACAATTTGGTACCAGATTTTTCCTGAGCGCTTTGCCAATGGCAATCCAGCCCTGTCACCTGAAGGCGTCCGCCCTTGGGATGCCTCTATTGCTCCTCAAGTATTGGATTTCTTTGGTGGAGATTTGCAGGGGATCATCGATCACTTGGACTACTTGCAGGAGTTAGGAATTACAGGGCTCTACCTTTGCCCGATTTTTGAATCACCGAGCAACCACAAATACGACACCATTGATTACTTTAAAATCGATCAACATTTTGGTGATAAAGAGACCTTCCGCCAGCTAGTGAAAGAGGCTCACGCGCGTGGGATGAAGATCATGCTGGATGCCGTCTTTAACCATATTGGCTATGATTCACCCCAATGGCAGGATGTGGTCAAACACGGGGAGGATTCGATTTACAAGGACTGGTTCCATATTAAAGAATTCCCTGTCTCCTCAGAAAATCTGTGGAATAGTCGCGACTTGTCTTACCATGCTTTTGCCTTTGCGGGCTATATGCCCAAGCTCAATACGGCTAATCCAGAGGTGAAGGCCTATCTCTTGAAGGTTTCGACATACTGGATTGAAGAGTTTGATATTGATGCTTGGCGACTGGACGTGGCCAATGAAATCGACCATCAATTCTGGCGGGATTTCCGTAAGGCGGTCTTAGCCAAGAAGCCGGATCTCTATATCCTCGGAGAAATCTGGCATTCGTCCCAACCATGGCTCAAGGGCGATGAGTTCCATGCAGTGATGAACTACCCCCTCTCTGAAAGTATCAAGGATTATTTTCTGCGGGGGCATAAGGAGACCCAACGCTTCATTTGGGAGATCAATAGCCAGTCTATGTACTACAGGCAGCAGATCTCTGAGGTTATGTTTAACCTCTTAGACTCGCATGATACAGAGCGTATCCTGACGACGGCTAAAGGCGATCTCCAGTCTGTCAAGTCTGCCCTCGCCTTCCTCTATCTGCAACGCGGAACGCCCTGTATCTATTATGGAACAGAGCTAGCCCTCATTGGTGGTCCAGACCCAGATTGTCGTCGTGTCATGCCTTGGGAGCGCGTGTCAGCAGACAACGACATGCTGAACTTTATGAAGGACTTGATCCAGCTCAGAAAAGAAGTAGCGGGCGTTATCCAGCATGGTAAAGTGAGCTTGGAAGAAGTGGAGCCAGATGTAGTGGCAGTAGAATGGCAGCATGAAGGTCACATTCTCAAAGCCTACTTTAATCACTCCAAGAAAGACTTTGTCTTAGAAAGAGGACAAGCAGATCTGATCAGTCTGGGGAGCGTCTCCGGTGAACAATTAACCATCCAGCCAAATGGATTTGTTATTTATAGAGAAGATTAGGAATGAAGTAGACTGGAATCGAAAGATTGCAGTCTTTCTTTTTTATTAATAGTTTCTTTATTCGTGCCCTTATATTATAATGGGAGATGAGAAAGGGGGAGACGGTGATGAAGATTTTAGCAATTAATTCTATTTCGTTTAAAAAAAGAATGATTGAATTACTATTTGATTATCTTTTCATACTAGCTTATTTAGCGCTTCTGTTTTTAGGTTCTATGCTTTTTTACATTATTTTTTTTAATGGTATTCCAGAGTTTACAGAAATTCAGTCGCAGTGTCTTGCATTTTTTACCTCTGTTTTGCCAATCACTCTACTTTTTACATTCTTAGATTATACAAATAATGGGAGTTTTGGGAAGGCGAAAGCTTGACTTCAATTGGTTTACCAGAAAAAAACAGTGCAAGCTAGCTTGATTAGAAACACCATTAAATTTTTGCCTTGGCAACTCGGTCATATGGGCACGATACATGGTGTCTATAGTGAGTTTGATGTGTTATCCATTAGCCTCTCTATTTCGGCGACTCTCCTCGCAGTTTTGCTACTGGCAATGACAATGTTTAGAAAAGATAAGAGGCATCTAGGTGACCTGCTAGCCCATACGCAAGTTCAGCAAAAAGGTGACTAGGATACAGATTGTCTATTCTGTCCTCAATAATAATACAAACATAGTTAGGAAGTATTTGTATGAATGAGACCGTTGAGTTTACAAATCTTTGTATGGTAAGAGACGGCGATAGAGTTCTTGTTATTGATCGTAAAAAAGAGGACTGGCCAGGTATAACCTTTCCTGGAGGTCATGTCGAAGTGGGAGAATCATTTACGGAAGCAGTGATCCGTGAAGTGAAGGAAGAAACTGGCTTAAGGATAGCTTCTCCCCAGATTTGTGGAATGAAAGATTGGGTAGAAGACGGCATTCGTTATGTAGTTCTCTTTTATAAGACAGAAAAGTTTGAAGGAGACCTAATATCCTCTGAAGAGGGGGAAGTCTGGTGGGAGAACCTGAAAGAAATGCCAAATCTAGACCTCTCTCTAAATATGGAGGATATGCTTCGTATCTTTCTTGAAGAAGACCTGTCTGAATTTTTCTACTACCAAAATGGAGAAGACTGGAAGTACGATTTAAAGTAAAATTGAACGCTGATTCTGAAAAAAATAACCTGATCCAAGTGTAATAGAGCAAAGTTCCAAATTAAAAGTGATGAGTGACTTAGTCAAGAAATATGATCGGAATTGGGATAATAACTGTGTTAGATCTCACCATGATAGCATGCTTAGTCTATTAGAAACTGAGATAGAAAAACACAAATAAGTGTGGCTTACCCTTGGTCTATTTTTCAATTCCTTTAATTGTACTTTTACCTACATAGGTGTATAATGTTTCCTTAGGTAAAGAAAATAGAAGAATAAGGAGATTCATATGGAATTAAAAGATTTTACAGAAAAAGAACAAGAACAGATCAACCAAGGTTTGAGTACAGCTGAGATTTCTGATAAAGAAGCAGCGAAGAAGTTGCTCGCTTTAGTCCCGCAAGAATGGATCAAGCGTATTCCATTCTTTGTCAGAGGGCATGCGACGACCAAGACAGTTGAGCGTGTAGCCAAGCAATACCCTGAACTCTATGCCGTGGCGAAACGTCAAGGGGATCTTCCTGAAAAAGAAGGAGAAGAGCTCCGCAAGATTATGACAGCCATCTTTGAAGAAAAGATGAACAAACATAAGATTAAATAATCTTTTATAATACTTTGTTATTTTTTATCTCACAAATGAACAAGTGATTGCAGTTGAAATGCAGTCACTTTTTTATTTACTAGCCATAGAGACTTTTACACTAGTAAATAAAAATGAACAATATTTCATGATATAATACTAATGAAAGCAGTTCCAGAGGGATGAAAATTTCATTGGAGAAAAACAAGTAAAGGTAGTCATGATGAAAAAGTTTTTGATATTTATTTTTACAATTTTTGGATTATTTGCAGGAATGCTAGCTCTTATAGTAATTGATTATGAAATAAATTATAATAAATGGATAAATTCACGTTCAGGATCACAGTTGACTAATCCTGTACAAAAATACTCTTCTTCAAGTGATGGAAATAAGGATGATTTTGAATCATCAAAACAAGAATACGCTACTTCAAGTTCTAGTACGCAGAATTATGATTATAAAAAATACTCTTCTTCAAGTGATGGAAATAAGGATAATTTAGAATCATTAATGAATATGTTTATGAAAGGACTATTTCCTCCAACTTTACTATATCCAGAATATACAAGGGCATATGAAGAAGCTAAATCTTGGTCAAAAAAGCATTTATCGCAGCAGCAAATTAAAATATATCTTACTAAGTATGGCAGCAGGTATTCAGAGGATGCTACTCAGTACGCTTTAAATAAGCTTAATGTAGACTGGAAAGAGCAAGCACTTTTAAGAGCAAAATCATATCAAGAGTTTCATTTTTCGAAAGAAAAATTAGTTGAGCAACTTATAAATGTTGATAAATTTACTCAAGAAGAGGCTGATTATGCCATAGAACATGTTAATTTCGATTGGAAAGAGGAAGCTGTGAAAGAAGCAGAATCTTCTGCAAACGGTGGCAACATTTCGAAAGAAAGGTTATTAAAAAAACTTGTTGAATATAGAAAATTTACTCAAGAGGAAGCCGAGTACGCAATAGAACATGCAAAAATAGATTGGTCGAATTAAACAATAGTTTTAATTTTGATTTTTGTAACACATTGAAGAGCTGGATAGTCTGCCAGCTCTTTTTTGCTACATATAAAGTTTTCTCATTTCGTGAAAAATAGTTGGAGCTAAGTCAGTTTTAAACTATAATATAGGATAAGGAGATTCGATAGGAAAAAGAAATGTATCATGTTACAAAACATCTTAGTATAGAGAAAAGGAACTAATCTATGAAACCATCTAAAAAAATCATGCTCCTTACTAGCTGTGCCTTGGCGATCTTTGCTTTAGCGGCTTGTGGGACCAGCCAAAAGCAATCTAAGGAAAAGCAGGAAAAATCCACGGTCCAAAAGGCCAGTTCAGATAAGGAACACTACAAGGGAAGCTACAGCAACCTCAACAGCAAGGCGAGTGTCGAAGAAGTGCGGACTCTTTTGTCTGCTTATTTGGATAAGGACAGTGTAGACAAGTTTCTGGGTCTAGTAACGGACTACGATAGTATTGTTGGCTCGGTCGGCTTGACGGGTAACTTCAGCACCTTCAAGAAAACAGACTACAATGTCGAGAAGATCAGTGACTTGTGGACCAAGCAGAAGGGCGATTTCGTCGGGACCAACTGCCGGATCAATAGTTATACCTTGCTGAAGAACCGCATCGAGATTCCTAAGATGAAAGCGGATAGTGAACTCTTGTTCGTGGACAATGATGCCATTGACAGAGGGAAGATCTTCGATGAGGCAGACAAGGAAGCTTTTAACATTCTGTATTCACGGGTTCCGACAGAGGCGACGACGGATGTCAAAGTCCATGCCAAGAAGATGGAAGAGTATTTTTCTCACTTCAAGTTCAATGAAAATGCCCGCATGCTTTCCGTTATCGTTCATGATAACCTAGACGGAAATACCCTTTTTGTAGGGCACGTCGGTGTCTTGGTTCCTGCAAAGGACGGCTATCTCTTTGTTGAAAAGCTGACCTTTGAAGAGCCTTACCAAGCCATCAAATTTGCGACCAAGGAAGATGTCTACAAATACTTGGAGACCAAATACCAAGATTACACAGGTGAAGGTCTAGCTAAGCCCTTTATCATGGACAATGAAAAATGGATTGAGATGAAGTAGAGAATGAAGGACATTGTGATAGAATTTAGAAAGATAATAGAGTATGCTCCGATTCTTTATGCGCTAGTTTTCTTGCTCTTTTTCAGTCTTCTCCTTTTCCTGAGAAGAAGGGCAATCGTGAAACGTAGTGGAGGTCCCTACTTTGCCCCGTTCCATATTAGCCGTGGAATCTTCTATATCCATGTCGCTCTGTGTTTCAGTCGTCGCAGCATCCCACTGAAAGAGATCAAGCAAATCACGTATTCAATTTTTCGTGGACGATCTGGTGGTGGGGCTCGTTATGCTTTCTATATCGAACTCAGAAATGGAAAGACTATTCCCTTCTTTTTTGGAAAAAGCAAGCGGAATGAAGAGCTAGTGGAGAAACTCAAACGAAATGCAGGCAGGTATGGGTTTAAGGTAGATAGCACTGGAAATTAATTGAAAGAAAAAGGAATCACGAATGAATAGAAAGCAAGCCCTATCTATGTATTTGTTAGGGACCTTTGGTCAAGTATTAGGAGTTAGCCTTCTGGTGTGGTTTTTAAGAGCAGGAGGAGTGAAGGTTGATTTTACATCATCATTTGGGATCATCGCTATTATTGTAGGTGGCTTATCATCTGCTTTTTGGGGGAGTCTTGCAAGCATTAGTTACCATCAATCTAGTTTCAAACAAGTTTTAAAAGATTTTTTTCAAGTCAAAGACAGTTTAGTTAATTATTGTTTAGTGCTCGTTTTCTTGCTACTTGACTTTTTCCCACTTATCTTAGGTGGTAAGATTACCACTCAATCGTTTGTCTTGACAGTAGTGCTCTTTTTCAAGGCTCTTCTTTTTGGTGGAGTTGAAGAAATTGGCTGGCGTTATTTCTTTCAACCAACTTTGCAGGAAAAAATACCTTATTTTTCAGCTACTTTGATCACCTTTTTAGCCTGGTCTAGTTGGCATCTTTTCTACTTCTACATCGATGGTTCTATAGGTGTCATTCAATTATTTCCGTTTCTAGTAGGTCTGCTAACTAACTGCTTTATCTTATCGGCCTTGTATCATAAAACGCAAAATTTATGGCTCTGTGTCATGACCCATGCCTGTATCAATTCCTTGTCTCAGATTCTAGTGAATGAAGAGGTATGGCTATCTATCGTCAGTAAAATTCTTATTATTAGTTTAGCAATCATGATTGCAAGAAGGAAGTATGTAACTGTAAAGGAGGAAAAATGAACAAATTTATTTCAAAACGATCAGTCGCTATCTGGTATGCATTGACTGCCCTCCTTGCTACAGTTCTAGTAGGCCAAGTGATCCTTTGGTGTTTTCCAGATGGGAGGAGTATGGGTGCATCGCTCCTGTTTATCCTAATGAACTTGATTCCCCTGATTGTGGCGGCTGTCTTTTCTCTGGTGTTGAGGGAAGTCAACTCCTTGGGTGAATTTTTCAAAAAGGTCTTTCTTCAAAAAGAAAGTCCCCTATCCTGGATCCTAGCATTCTTCATCCCCGTCATCTATTATGGGATCTCCATCCTGCTTATGAATGTTCGCTTTACTGGGAACTCCCTCTTGGCCTTCTTCCTTTATTTCCCCTGGACCTTATTATATGGAGGCCTAGAAGAAGTCGGTTGGCGTTGGTTTTTACAAGATCATCTTTCCTTTAGTAAGCACTTTATACCTAAAATGATGGTTCTTTCCATTGTCTGGTTCCTCTGGCATATTCCTATCTATCAACTCCCTTGGATTACAGCTGGCTCGTCCAACTATCTCATCTTTTACCTGATGATTTTAGGGAATACCTTCCTATTTGGAGCGCTCAAGGAGTACTCGAAAGGAACTGTCCCTTGTATCATCGCTCATATGCTAATTGATAGTCTGGCTGTCCTTATGCTGGTTCAAAGTTCTCTTCCTCAGATTATCCTTCTAGTTATTTTCGAAATCCTAGTAGCCTCTTGGCTAGTGGCTGCACGAAAATCAGAGAAATAGAGTTGTACCTCTTCGGTGGGAGTCTGTCATCTTTACCCTTTAGGACTTAAATGTAGAGTCCATAAAATGCTATAATCAGTTTAACGAAGAACCTAGCGATAGGATCAAAGTATCAACACAGTGTTATTCTTATCTATAATGAGAGAGGGGGAAAACCATGCAAAAAACCTTTCAGTTGTTGCGAAGAGGAGATCTAGAGGGAGTTCGTCAGATATTGGATAAAAAGCCTGAAGAAGTCAATGCTGTTTCGGGTGACAAACCTAAAAGAGATCAGGGACAGTCGCTCCTTCAAGTCGCTATCAAATCGGGACATTTAGATATTGCAGACTTACTCATTGATAGAGGGGCAGATCTTAACTTTATCGAAGAGCCGACAGAGCTGAATCCGTTTTGTCAACCAGTCCTCCAAACAGCGGGTGGTAGAGCTGTATTTGACTGCAGGCGCATGATCAAACGTTGGAATGGCCAATATGAGATGTATTCGTCTAAGGAAAAAGCTGACAAGTCTTTCAAGGTTTTTGAGAAAATGTTGGAACTTGGGGCCGATATCTCTCAGAAGGACAGCCATGGTGGGACTTTGTTGCAAACTATTTTAATTGAAACCAAGGAAGTGCTGCCATCTTATTATTGGAAAACAAAAGAAACAAGCGATAATGTCCTCATAACGGATGAATTACGTCATGATTTAAATCGTATTTATGATCTATTAATTCGTTACGGTGTGACTGCGGACGAAATAGCGGTCTATCAGAACATTCCTCTTAAAGAACTTTACCAAGACAGCCCTACCATGGAGTTCTTAAATCGGTTAGATCAAGGCAGATCTTGATAAGCATTTGAACTACTAGTTAAAAGAGCCTCAGGGCTCTTTTAACTTTGTCTGATAGAGCTAGAAGCAGTAGAAAATTTTAGACCGGATTTTCTTTAAAAAATGGATACAAATCCATGATGAAATAGAGTATACTAGTTGATGAAAGAACAAGATTTTTAAGTATCGAATTCAGGAGGGCAGTTTATGTCTCAAGAAACTTTCATCATGGCGATTGACCAGGGAACAACTAGTTCGCGGGCTATCATTTTTAATAAAAAAGGCGAGCAAGTCAGCTCTAGTCAAAAGGAATTCACTCAGATTTTTCCGCAGGCTGGTTGGGTGGAGCACAATGCCAATGAGATTTGGAACTCGGTTCAGTCGGTGATCGCTGAGGTCTTTATCGAAAGTGGCATCAAGCCAAATCAAATAGAGGCGATCGGCATTACCAATCAACGGGAGACGACAGTTGTTTGGGATAAGAACACAGGCCTTCCTATTTACAATGCCATTGTCTGGCAATCTCGTCAAACTGCTCCACTGGCTGAAGAACTTAAAAACCAAGGCTATGTAGAAACCTTCCACCAAAAGACAGGTCTAGTCATTGATGCCTACTTTTCAGCAACTAAAGTTCGTTGGATCTTGGACCATGTAGAAGGGGCGCAAGAGCGTGCGGAGAAGGGCGAATTGCTCTTTGGAACCATTGATACTTGGCTGGTCTGGAAGCTGACGGATGGAGCTGCCCACGTGACAGACTATTCCAATGCAGCCCGTACTATGCTCTACAATATCAAGGAACTGAAATGGGACGAAGAAATTTTGGAAATCCTCAACATTCCTAAAGCTATGCTTCCTGAGGTGTGTTCAAACTCTGAAATCTATGGCAAGACAGCTCCTTTCCATTTCTACGGTGGACAAGTACCGATTGCAGGGATGGCTGGAGACCAGCAGGCTGCTCTCTTTGGCCAATTGGCCTTTGAACCTGGGATGGTCAAAAACACTTATGGAACTGGATCTTTCATCATCATGAATACGGGTGAAGAGATGCAGTTATCAGAGAATAACCTGCTGACGACGATTGGATATGGGATTAATGGCAAGGTCTACTATGCCCTTGAAGGATCTATCTTTATCGCTGGGAGTGCTATTCAGTGGCTTCGTGACGGTCTGCGTATGATAGACAGTTCTCCTGAATCTGAGATCTATGCTCTGAAGTCCCAGAACCAGGATGAAATCTATGTGGTGCCTGCCTTTACGGGTCTTGGAGCACCATATTGGAATCAAGAGGCTCGTGGTTCTGTCTTTGGACTTACTCGGGGAACAACCAAGGAAGACTTTATCAAAGCAACCCTTCAATCCATTGCCTATCAAGTACGCGATATCATCGACACCATGCAGGTAGACGCCAAAACCCCTATCCCTGTCCTAAAAGTAGACGGAGGGGCAGCGAAAAATAATTATTTAATGCAGTTTCAGGCAGATATTCTTGGGATTGCGATTGCCCGCGCGAAAAACCTGGAAACAACGGCTTTAGGAGCAGCCTTCCTAGCAGGACTGACTGTAGGCTATTGGAAGGACTTGGAAGAATTAAAATCTCTTCATGGAGCAGCCCAAATCTTTGAACCCAAGATGAATGAATCCCGAAAGGAAGAGCTGTACAAGGGGTGGAAGAAAGCAGTCAAAGCCACTCAAGTATTTGCGGAGTCTGATGACTAAAGAGATCAATCAAACGAATAGTTTAAGAGAGTGGGACAGAAATCGGTAATTCGTTAGAATTCGATTTCGTCGTCCCCCCTCCGCACAGTTGAGTAGGGCTGTAAAAGCTGATGAAATCAGCGTAGTAGAGCCCAGTCAACCACTGCGTCTTGCTCGACAATCCAAAAATAATTGAGAGGCTAGGACTTTTGTCCCAGCCTCATGTAGCTTTTACAGAATAGAACAGTTATCTGTTTTGGCTAAAAGCTTTACTCTATTTCACGCTTTCGTTCATTTATCACTAAATAAAAATATCATATAAATAAACTATTTTTTTTCAAAAAAACAGGCTAGAGTTTGAAATGTTTTTCACAAAAGAGTATACTGTTAGCATAGTTTTGTCGGGAATTTATGATAGACCCCATCAAAACTAGTTGTCAACCCTTGCTGTTCTATAGGAACGTTTGCTGGTATCATTGATACCAAGGAGGAATCATATGTCTAAAGTAGCTATTGTCACAGGTGCTGGTCAAGGAATCGGTTTTGCAATCGCAAAACGTTTGGTGCAAGATGGCTTCAAGGTCGGAGTATTGGACTACAATGCTGAAACAGCTGAAAAAGCAGTTGCTGAGTTGTCCGCAGAAAATGCTTTTGCGGTCGTTGCTGATGTATCCAAACAAGCAGAAGTAGCTGCAGCTTTCCAAAAAGTTGTTGACCATTTTGGAGATTTGAATGTTGTCGTGAACAATGCAGGTGTTGCGCCAACTACACCACTTGATACAATTACAGAAGAACAATTTACGCGTACATTTGCTATTAACGTTGGTGGCGTGATTTGGGGTGCTCAAGTTGCACAAGCTCAATTCAAAGCGCTTGGCCATGGCGGAAAAATCATCAATGCAACTTCACAAGCAGGGGTTGTAGGTAACCCTAACTTGACTGTTTATGGTGGTACTAAATTTGCAGTTCGTGGTATCACACAGACTTTGGCGCGTGACTTGGCGGATTCAGGCATCACTGTCAATGCGTATGCACCAGGTATCGTCAAGACTCCAATGATGTTTGACATTGCCCATGAAGTTGGTAAGAACGCAGGTAAAGATGACGAATGGGGTATGCAAACATTCGCTAAAGATATCACTTTGAAACGTCTTTCTGAACCAGAAGATGTAGCAGCGGCTGTCAGCTTCCTTGCTGGACCTGACTCAAACTACATCACAGGTCAAACCATTATCGTGGATGGTGGTATGCAATTCCATTAAGATGAAAAAAGAGGTTGGGATCAACATCCTAACCTCTTATTTTGTGCGTTCACAATAAAAGAAACGGAGATCAAAAAAACCACTCCCGAAAGGGAAGTAGTTCTGTGTTGGTTCTTATTTGAGACCGTATTTTTTGTTGAAACGATCCACACGTCCATCTGCTTGAGTGAACTTTTGACGTCCAGTGTAGAATGGGTGTGAGTCTGATGAAATTTCAACACGGATCAATGGGTAAGTTTCACCTTCGAATTCAACTGTTTCGCTAGAGTACTTAGTTGAACCGCTGAGGAACTTGTAACCAGTAGTAGTGTCCATGAAGACAACAGGGCGATATTCTGGATGGATATCTTTTTTCATTTTGCAATATTTCCTTTCTGCCATGGTCTCTTTCCGAGCCATAGATTGTTACTAAGCTAGTGTACCAAATTTCCAGGATCTTGACAAGTATTTTCACTAATTTTATTTAAATTAATGGTCAAAAAAATCACCATGGCAGGACCAAGGCGATAATGATCTTATTATTGTTCAGATTGATTTGGATCTTTTGGTGCTTCAACTGGTTGATCAGCTTGTCCCTCAGTGTGTTCGTGTGATTCTTTTTTGATTTCATTTACAGCAGTTTTTACAGTAGAAGTTGTCACGCGTCCAACAGATTGGGCAAATCCTTTACCAGATTCAGCAAGTTCTTCGAATGTTCCTTTTGTGATTTTACCACCTGACATCGCCAAGAGACCAGTTACAACAATAGCGATGCTTGCAATTAAAGTGAGGATCAAACCAAAACCGATTGAAACCAATCCATCTAACTCAGAGGTATACTCACTTCCCTTGAAGGTTGCAAACAATGAAACCAATGTAGAAATAAAACCTGCAACAATGATGATAGTTGAAAAAGTTTTATTTAAAGGGGTATTGATGTTATTCAAGCAGGCAAGAACGATAGAGCCAATAGAAATGACGATTACAATCCATCCGCTATTTTGGATTCCAGAAATGCTAATAACTCCAAAGACAGTGGTATACCATGGCAAGAAAGAACCAAGAATTGCTACCGCAGCAGAGATAATGATAAACAATCTATTTTTTTCCATAATAGGTCTCCTTAAAAATTATATTAGCTTTATTTTACCATAAGAAGGGGTAAATGAAAAACCCCGTGACCAAGATAAAAAGGCTGAGAATCGGTTCTCAGCCTTCGTTCGTGCGAGCTACTTCTTGTAGCTCTTTGTAGATTTGGTCGTTTTCCTCAAGAGAGTAGGAGTTGGCTCCACTGGCTAGTGGATGGCCACCACCATTATGACGTTTGGCAATTTCGTTGATCACCTTTCGTTTGCTACGCATCCGGACACGGAAGTGACCGTCGGCCTGCTCGACAAAGATAGCCCAAACAGACACGGTATCAATGCGCCCAGGAGCCCCAACAATCGCAGCAGTCTCTGAATCACGTAGATCGAATTTCTTCAAGAGCTCTTGTGTCAAGGTCACACGCGCAGCACCATGTTCATCGATCTCAAGATGGTCATAGACATAGCCTTGAAGCTTAGCTGTTTTGAGATTGATCGTATCCATCTTACGAGCAAGGGCTGTAAAATCAAAGGGAATGCTTCGAAGAGTTGCAGCGATCTCAAAGGTCCGAGTCGAAGTAGCAGGATAAAGGAAGCGACCAGTATCGCCGACAATCCCAGCATAGAGAAGACGCGCAGCACTCACAGGAAGTTCAAGATCCAATTCCTTAGCAAAAAGTGCGATTAACTCACTGGTAGAGCTAGACTCAGTATCGACCCAAAGCAGATCGCCATAAGCATCGTCATTTGGGTGGTGGTCGATCTTGATCAGGAAATCACCATTCGTATAGCGCTTATCATCGATGCGGGGAGTATTAGCCGTATCACAGACAATCACCAAAGCTCCAGCATAGTCCTCGTCCTTGACCTCATCCATCTCAGCAAGCCAAGTCAAGGTCGGTTCATCATAGCCAGTTGCCAAGACCCGCTTTTGAGGGAATTGCGCACGCAGGAGATCCCGCAAGCCCACCTGGCTACCAATCGCATCCGGATCCGGATTCTGATGGCGGTGGATAATAATCGTGTCATAAGCTTGAATCTTTTCAAGAATTTCATTCATTACGTTCATACATTACCTCATTTTCTCTGTCAATTTTAACATAAGAAAGGCCCATCCAGCAAGCATTTATCACTAATTAGGAGCTATGGAAGCGGTTTTACAGAAGATCAATATTTTGGTAGAATGGATAAATAGATTTAGTATGGGAGGGACTAGGATGATTGAAATTAAAAGTAATGCTGATACGGCGCAAGAGTTAGCGGCTTCTTTAAAAAGTAGTGGAGATGCACTTTCGGGAGTTTCATCAGCTTCAAAAGATGAACAAACCAAACTATCTGGTAATGATGCGGCCCATCAAGCCATTGATACTGCTAAAACCAAAGCAGAAGAAATTGCAGCGGCGATTGAATCAATCGGGACCAACTTGCAAAGTGTTTCAATTGGATTTACAGCAGTGGATGAAGCGACTGCTGCGAGCATTCAATAGCTTGAAAGAGTAGGAAGATGAATCACGATCAACAACTATCGGAATTAAGAATACAAGAAGACCAACTTTCCCAAAAAGAAAGAGAAATTGTAAGAGAAAAAAGAAATCTGGAAGATGAGTTGAACCGCTTTGAGGGCTATAGGTCTGATGCGCACCGTTATTTATGGGATGCATTTGAATCCTATCCTTCCTCTAGAAATTTTTTTGACCAACTTCAAGAGGGATTTCTTCATGAATCGCGAAAAATTTCAAATAGTTATTTAGAAGAGCTGGATGAATTAGCTATTCAAAAAAGAAAAGTCGAAGATGATTTAAATGATATCTATCATGAACGGAAAAAATTAATGATTGAAAAGGAGTGTGACGATGGGAATTGAAGTTTATCGCGGTATTTTGGATAGCCAAGCTAGTAGCACAGGTACTATGATTGAGCAACAATTGAAAGCCTATGAATCACTAGAAGCATCATTAACTCAAATAGAAAATTCTGCCTCGCGCTTGTCTGGCCAAGCTTACGACTCTTTTAGAAGCTTTGTGACAAGTGTTGTCCAGCCATTGAAGGAGGCCGGAGTAGCTTTAGCAGAAGCTACACAAGAAAGTGTGAAGAAGCTTCCAGCATCCTATCGCTCGGAGGTGGCTGACGAGGACTTACAGGAAGAAAAGTTGGTTTCTGATATTGAACAGTGTGATCGGATGATTGCTATCTTTCATGCAGAGATCAATGAAATTGCTGCTAGTAAATCGACTAGTGCTGGAGATTTTCAACGGTTGCAGAGATTACAAAGGATTCAAGGATTAAATGTATTAAATGGTATTTTTCAGGCTGCTAGAAACAAACTACAAGAAAAATTAAATAAACTCAGAGCATTTAATGCGACATCGCCAAGTATCTTCTGGGAAATTGATGTCTTAGCCCAAGCTATTCAAATAGCTGTCAATCAAATTAACGTAGCGTGGGATCCAAATACTGGAATGTATTCTATTCCAAAGGATTTATCCTGGTCAGATCTCGTAAATGAAACGATTAAGAATAAAGAGTTTGAAAATGAATATTTGCCAAAGAAACCAAAGGATGTAACAGCGTTTGAATATAACCAATTTCTTACGGGATTACGTGAACAATCAGTGAACCTTAAAAAAATAGATGGCTGGGATAAGGACGCTATCAAAGGTTATGTCAAAGGCGTTTCAAAAAGAACAGCTGATATCAAGACAGGCAGTGAGTTAAATGCAAGGAGAGATGCTTTGTATGCGGAAACCAAGGAGATTGGATCCGATATCTATACAGAGATGTACGCTAGTAGTAAACTCGATTCAGAAGCGAAAGTAAAACTTGTTCTTAAGCAATTAGGTGCAGAAACGGATGGTAATCAGTTTATGCATTTGACAAGCAAAACGCATAAGATTTCAGAGAACCTACCACCACACGGTGATTTCAACATGTATTTCAGACGTGATGTTGTAAAAGCATTCGGTGATAAACATCTTAATTACAAAGAAGATTTACTTAGGCAGCAAGTCCATTTCTTCCGCTACTATCTGGATCGTCAAGCGATTTACTATATTCGGAGTCACTACGAAGGCGCAAATGATTACGAGAAACTGTTAGCATATGGTAAAGAAAATAATATTGAATTTGATTACACAACCGGCTCTAACTACCATAATCGCTTTACTCCTAAAGATGGCTTTAAACGTCCCTATAATATGAAGGTTCAAGTCCCTCAGGGCAATTCAGCTAAAGGAAAAGATTTGAACAATGCGCGGATGGTGGAGTTTATTGTGAATTTAGATACCGGCGAGTTTGAGAGTCAATGGGATGCCTATGACAATCATAAACTAGCAGATGGTCGCTATGATTCCAATCCAGGAAAATATTCTAATGAAGAATTAAGAGAAATCGCCAATACGGAGTCCTTTAACTATGGTCCCTCAACAGGTCAAAATTCAGATGTTACTAAGTTTTACGAAGGTAAACATGGAATGCTCGATGTGGATGGCACTCCTGAACCAGCTACTCGAGTTAGAGCTAAAGAGTTATTCCGTTATGAAAAAGACTTGGGCAAAAAAGATGAAAATACAGGACATGTTGGTCAATTTGCGGATATTGTAAGGAAAGGGAACCAAGATTATGAAACATGGCAACGAAATACAAAAGGAATGTCAGAAGAAGAAAAAGTGGAAGAGTATAATAAATTTAAGAAATCTCTTAATGGCAGTGCTGATAATAATACTGGCTATTATGACTATACTCAAAGTCAATTCTATCCGAAAGACCACCAGTAGTGCGTATGATATTTTACAGAAACAGAGATTTGTTTTGGTACAAGATAAAAATGACTGGGGAAAAGAGTGGAGTACTGGAGTAGGATTTGATTTAAAAGATAAGGAATTGTACAATTCGTATTTTGCAGTTATTAAGAGGAATAAATTATATGGTGGTTATGGAAATTATGGGACTAAAGAAATGTACCAACGTTCTTTTAACAGAGAAATATCATCCATTTTAGTTAATCTGAAAATTTCACCAGATGAAATCAAAAAGAATAATTATCAAATTACACGCTCACCAGATTCTTTAGTAAATAAAGAATTATTGAAAGAGGAATATCCGCCAGAATTTGAAGGTAGATATTCTATCAAGGATAGTCAGTTTTCCAAAGTTCGTATCACCTACAACAAAGAATTCTTACCCACTAAAATCGAATGGTACTATAAGGGTGAAGAAGGCCTCAAATGGTACACTTGGCGCACCTATTCGTATCCCTTCAAAAATAAGGCTAATTTTGATAAGAAATTAGATGAAGAAATTAAAACTATTAAAGCAATTCAAGAAGAAAACGAGGGCGATTAGGTTGAATCGGTCCAAATTCTTGAAACGTGTCCCTTCTTTCAGCTTATCGGGAAAGGTTTCGTGCAAAATGCTTGAAAAAGTGGTATAATACGGGAAATAGCTTTTGGGAGGAAATTATGACTGTAGCGAAGATTGTTTTTGCTAGTATGACTGGAAATACTGAAGAAATTGCTGATATCGTAGCGGACAAATTCCGTGATCTTGGTGTCGAAGTAGATGTGGATGAGTGTACAACTGTGGATGCGGAGGACTTCCTTGATGCGGATATCGCAGTGGTAGCGACCTATACATACGGCGATGGAGAGCTTCCAGATGAGATCCAAGATTTCTACGAAGATTTGGCTGGCCTTGATCTCAAAGGCAAACTTTACGGTGTGGTAGGATCAGGTGATACCTTCTACGATGAATTCTGTAAAGCAGTTGATGATTTCGACCGTTGCTTCGCTGCGACTGGTGCTGAAAAAGGTTCTGAGTGTGTCAAAGTTGATTTGTCTGCAGAAGACGAAGACATTGAAAAATTAGAAGCCTTTGCAGAAGAACTTGTAGCAAAAGCAAATTAATGACAAAGGGGTGGATCGATGGATTACAGCCTCGATTTATATCCAAAATAAAGAGGAGACACATGGATTTAGATCAGATTCGTAAGGACATTGACCAGATCGATCAAGAGATTGTAGCCTTGCTGGAAAGACGGGTGGTCTGTGTCGGTCAGATTGTAGAATATAAGGAGCAGCAGGGCTTACCTGTGCTCGATCAAGGAAGGGAAAGAGAGGTGCTTGAGAAAGTCGGCTCTCTTGTGGCGGATGAGCAGTATCGGGCGACCATTCAAGCCCAGTTTCAAGATATGATGAAGCGCTCGAGAAACTTCCAAGAGGAGGTGAGGGCGCGTGACTAGTCTATCGATCAAGCAAAAAGCACAACAGTATGTGGTCCTAACAGGGATGGCGCTTTTCATTGGTCTCTTGGTCGGTGCTATTGACATGATTTTTGGTCAAGGATTGCTCCTGATCGGGGATTTCCGAAGCCAGCATTGGCCCTTGATTCTTTTTCTGGCCTTAGCGGGGCTTGTCATCGTTTATCTCTATAAACGTTTTGGTGGCAAGGCTTCAAAAGGGATGGGCCTCATCTTTGATGTCGGACACGCGCGTGAGGAGAAAATCCCCTTGGTCTTGGTGCCTTTGATCATGCTGACGACCTGGATGAGCCATCTCTTTGGTGGTTCGGTCGGTCGGGAAGGTGTAGCAGTCCAGATCGGAGCGACCCTTTCGCACCGTTTTGCCCGTCATATCAAGATCCCGGATGCTTCGCGTATTTTTCTCATGACCGGGATGGCCGCTGGTTTTGCGGGGCTCTTTCAGACGCCACTGGCAGCAACCTTTTTTGCCCTTGAAGTCTTGACAGTTGGGGAGTTGCAGTTGATGGCTCTCTATCCAGCGCTCATTGCCTCAATCGTGGCTAGCTTCACCTCTCATGCCCTTGGTTTAGAGAAATTTGCTGTGCCACTAAGAGAAACGCTGAGCTGGACACCAGAGACCTTGATCAAAGTTGCCATTCTTGGCCTGGCTTTTGGCCTTGCTGGGAAACTCTTTGCAATTAGCCTTTCCTGGTTGAAGAAAACGGTCGCTCAAGTCTTGCCCAATCCTTATATCCGGATTGCCCTTATAGGGGCCGGACTCAGCTTGGTCCTCTTGACCCTCCAGCTGACCAAGGTCGGCACTTATAGTGGACTTGGAACCAATCTGATTGATGTAGCTTTTCATCAGGGCAGTGCGCAGAGTTATGACTGGATCTTGAAGCTCCTCTTTACCGTAGTGACGATCTCTGCTGGATACCAAGGAGGAGAAGTGACACCGCTCTTTGCGATCGGAGCTACACTTGGAGTCTTTCTTGCTCCGATGTTAGGTCTACCAGTCTTAGTCGTGGCCGCTATCGGATATGCCAGTGTCTTTGGCAGTGCGACGACGACCTTGCTCGCACCGATCTTAATCGGAGGAGAAGTCTTTGGCTATGCCAACCTGCCATTCTTCGTCATTGCTTGCGCCATCGCCTATTGCTTACCAAAAGAGTGGAGCATTTATTCTGGTCAAAAAGTTGCGAAAAAGTAGAGAAAAGAGCTTTACAAACCTGAAATTATCTGATATGATAGTTTCTGTGCGTAATGGAAGCACAAAAATACAGTTTATCCGCTGAGGGAGGTCCCTCAAGATTGACGAAGATAGGAGAATAAAATGAATCCATTAATCCAAAGCTTGACTGAAGGTCAACTTCGTACTGATATCCCTGCATTCCGTCCTGGTGACACTGTTCGTGTACACGCGAAAGTTGTCGAAGGATCTCGTGAACGTATCCAGATCTTTGAAGGCGTTGTTATCGCTCGTAAAGGTCAAGGACACACTGAAATGTACACTGTTCGTAAAATCTCTAACGGTGTCGGTGTTGAACGTACATTCCCAGTACACACTCCTCGTGTAGAAAAGATTGAAGTTGTACGTTACGGTAAAGTACGTCGTGCGAAATTGTACTACCTTCGTGCATTGCAAGGTAAAGCAGCTCGTATTAAAGAAATCCGTCGTTAAGACGAACAAGGAGGCGGGAGTGATCTCGCTTCTTTTTTTATAGGTCCCCTTAGTTCAATGGATATAACAACTCCCTCCTAAGGAGTAGTTGCTGGTTCGATTCCGGCAGGGGACAATATAGATAAGTAAAACACTGATTCGCCAGTGTTTTTTCTTTTGCCAAATGTTGACAAAAGTCATAAGATATCTATGGTGTGGTATAATAGGGGAAAGTATAAGTACTAATTTGATTGGGATTTCTCTCCTTATAATGAGATCGGATTAATGTGTAAAAGATGGCATCGCCTATTGAGGAAGAGAAAAAGAAGCCTGATTTTATGATATTCTGGTTGAGAGAATAACTTGCACTAGGAGAATACAAATGAAACCAACAAAACTAGAATGGGAAGATGTTACCAAGTTTGAAGAGGTAAAAGGATACGGTCAGCATATATGGAGAGATGTGGACAAGTATTATTTGGTTTTAGAAGAAGGAACCATAGTTTCTTGGTTAGTTGTCTATGAATTACCAAATGAGCTGTTTGCCTTATTAGATAGTGGGGAAAGAACGCTAAGCGAAGTATCTTGGAAGATTAAACACGATTCTTGGCCACCGACGGAAGAAGAAAAGAAGGCTAGTGAGAAACAATTTGTATTAAAAGGCTTAACTCCTTTAATAGCTAATCCTAAGAGTTGGGAATTATTTACTCAGGAAGAGCTTGAGACATTAATTCCACTTGCTGAACAAAAATGGATTGACTGGAGAGGCAAACTTCCAGACGATTATGTATCACCATTGAAATAGACAAAAAGAAATAGTATGACAACAGAAATTCAACAATACAAAAATTGTACGGTATTAAAAAACAATAATGATTATCAAATTCTGTGGAGTAGAGGGAAAGAAGTGCTTAATTTTCCCATTAGCCAGGAATTAGCAGAAAGTGTTTCAAAATCAGAAAAAGATTCTTTAGAAGTAATGTTTTATTGTGAACATCATCGTTGGCCAAAGAAAGATGAGTTAGAAGATTATAATCAATCGGATACGATTGTACTTAGAGGCAATGGATTTATTGTATATGAGACAGGCGGCTACTACGAAATTAGCTTCTTTAAATAAATTGGCGGAGCTGTAGGCCCAGAAGTATGCTATCCTATTACTAAGGAGCTAATGGATAAAGCATTTCAATCTTCTAGGGACGCATATGAAGTGATGATTTATGCAGAAACAGGGAACTGGCCTATATAAAATAGTGATAAATAAAAGATTCAAAAAACTTCATATAAAGTTTCAATAGTTGGCTTCTCTTTTTAGCTAATAGATAATTATCAAATAGTAAAGGTGATAAAATGGAAACTATTTATTTAAGTCAAAAAGACATGTTGGAAATCTATCAAGACGGTGACAAGTATTTTTTACGTTATCCAACTTTTAATATTACCTGCCCAGAAGTGGTTAGAGAAATCCCCAAAGAAGCTGCAGACAGTTACATGTCGGGAGAACATACTGGTAAAGAGTTGATGAATTATGCACAATATGGTTTTTGGAAATCTAAAAAGCAATATACACAAGATGAATCCGATAAGCTCTTCATCGAAGATCATCCTTCCTTTATTTTGAAAAATCCTGAAAATAGTCGTTGTCTTTTCACAGCAGAGGAATTTAGACAAATTGTCACCAAAGCCATTGTTTCAGAACTGGAACCTAGCGAACTTGACGCTATTGGTATAGTTGATAATCATTTAGAGCTTCTTCTGGTGGATCCAGTTGGCTGGGAGGAAGAGATAGAAGCAGTCCATCTGGAAATTCTGCAGGAAAAAATTAACAATTACATTTACTTCCTCGAAAGCAAGCAATATGTGGAGAGATATGGCGATAAGTTTGATAAGAAAATCGTCCATATCACCTTCCAATATTCTCCATCAGATAACGGCTTAGCCTTCCTCGCAGCGGTTCAGAAGGTATTGCAACCGACGGATATGAGCTTGAAGGTAGAATTGCCGGAGTAAAGAACAACTAAGAAGAATAAAATTAATCAATTTATGAGGTATTAAAAGTATTAAAGCGAAGGTCAGTCAAAAAATGAGATAGTTAAAAAGTAGACCAAAATTTTCTAAAAGCCTATTAGAATAGGCTTTCTAAGCATATTTTATATTTCGGCAGGGGACAGAGATAGAAAAGAAAACACTGACAGTTGAACTGCAGCCCAAAAGTTAGATTTTTTCTGTCTAACTTTTGCGGAGTAGTTCACTTATGACCGAGTGTTGATGTTTTAGAGCTGTGTTGTTTCGAATGGTGCCAAAACTTATTTTTTGTATGATATAACAGAATATTTTAAAAATGAAGGGGTTTTCTATGGAAAGTGATGTGTTTTTTGATTATTATTTAAAATCACTTAGGTTTCATTTGGGTGATAGGTGTAAGGATATTGGATTTATAGAGTTTTTCAAAGATGAAAATAATTGTTTTATTACTATAGAGGATTATGTTTTGGAATCATTTGTAATATTGTCAAATATTTTGAGTCAGAAGAGGATTGTGTTTTCTTGTGGAATTATTTATAGTAAGGGGGTAGTTACTGGAGTAGAAGTATGTATGAATGTATTAGAGTTAGAAAGATTAAATAATTTGTACAAGATATAGTTTTGAAGCATATTAAAAAAATAAGGGAAACTGTCTATGTAGGATGTGTGGAGTTGATAGTATCAATGTTTCCTTGTTTTAGAGCTGTGTTCTTTCGAATGATTCCAAAACAAGAAAAACAAAAAATGATGGTCTAGGAGCTCGATATATTGAGCTTCTTTTTCTTTAGAAATTCAAATCATAATTTTACAGACTTTTATGTCATTAATTTATTCTCCCCCTCCTCTTTTTCTTTGACTCTCCTTTCTTATTTTTCTAAAATAGTAGGTGTGTGAAGGGAGATTGATATGAAAAAGGGTTTTGTGATTGTGCTTTCTGCTTTGGTCTTGGCTTCCTGCGGTCGTCCTCATAGGACGGTGTCGCCTAAGAGTTCGGATACCAAGCAGACCAGCACTTCGGAAAAGAAACAGTCTGGTATGGATTTGAAAGCCATCAAGGCTAAGGACTACTCGAGTATCAAGGGGACTTGGATCGATGGGCGTGGCAATGAGCTGGTCTTTGATGACAAGGGCTTGGTCAGCGAGGATGTTGAGCTTAATGCATCGAGCTTTAAGCAGAAGGACCAGATCGCTGAGATGACGGTTAGTGCCAAGTCGGGTGTTGGAGGCTACGGTCTCTTGCTCCTGCCAAAGGGTCAGAAAGCTGGCAAAGACGATGCTTCGGATAAGTCCAAGGATCGGATCTGGGCTGGTCAGTCACCGGCTTATGGCGATGATGACAATTTCTACTATCGCAAGAAAGAGCAACCGAAAGATCGGGAGCAAGTAGATACAGATGATAGCAGTAGTAAGTCTAAGACGAGTAAGGCCAAGAAGTGGAATACTCGATCGGATAGCGAGGTCAAATCTTCGAAGAAGGCGGATCAGAATGATTATCCAGGCTACACCGATGCTCAGGTCGAAGCTGCGCGTGTCTGGGCTTATGTGATCAAGAACGTTCCTTCAGAGTTAAATATTTCAAATAGTGCAGCTGGAACAAAGATTTATAATGGTGGCTTGGGTGTCGATTATCCAAAAGATGTGCGCCATCTGTTTGGTTCTTATTCAGCAGAAGGAAATATCACTTATGCATCCAACGGTGATGGGACAGTGACGATCTATCCTGTACCGAGCCACTGGCAACAGTCTGCGGATGAGCTTAATAGTGAAGAGTTTATGACGCAATTTACCCAAGGGATCTTGGACCATGCTGAAACGGTGACTTTGCCAGATGGGGATCCAGACATGATTCGCCAGATTCTTGCAGTACTGAAGTAAGAAAGATTATGGTAAAATAATATTAGATAAAAATTTTTTAAACTATTAAAGTTCTAATGACCTATTAGGTTATAAGATTAAAGGTTTGGAATATCTTTTACAGGAAGCTTATGCAATTTTGGTCAATTACAGGTCGTTTTCTACTTGTAAAAATAAAAGGAGAAAATCTATGAAAAAAACTATGTTTGCAACAATGACCATTCTCTCGCTATTTCTGTCGTCGTGCGCGCAAAAAGAAGTGAAGAATGAAGACAAAAAAGAGCAGTCTACTGAACAGAATGTAAAAGATTCTACAAAGGAAAGTAAAGAATCAGTGGTCAAAGGGATGAATCAAGCCCCTACCTCATTGGTTGGAAATGAAAAACCTAATGTAGTATTTGCTTATATGCTTCAAAATCAAATCAATGGCAAAAATGAGATAGCGAGAGTGTATTATAATGAAGAGTATCTGATCCTTGTCTTCTCTGTATCAGAAAATATGCTATCTTTAGCAAATATAAATCCAAAAGATTATTGTAAGACGCTTTTTGATTTAAAAGAAGAGATAGTAAAGCAATACAATGCAACTCAAAACAAACCGAGCAGTATAAAACTTAAAATATATGATAAAGATGAGAAGCTCTTGGCGACGGAGGAAAATGGAGCGTTGGTGATTAAGTAACTAAATTTAGTCAACCATTTGTCGCCATCTACGTTTTACATTTTTCTCACTAATCCACATTTATTGTTTTTTTAAGCTGATCCTGTTACAATGATATTACTCGGAAAAGACTGGGCTTCCAGCCTTTTTCATTTCACTTTAGAAAGGTCTTTTATGAAACGCAAATCGATTTTGTTTCTCTATTTACTCTTGCTAGCGATCGGCCTAGCCTATGAGACCCAGTCACTGACAGAAGGCTGGATGTCTGGTAGTCAGTACGGGATTGTGGGACTTTCTACCCTGATCCTTTTGGTTTATGCACTTCCTGCTGTTTGGGCTCTCTTTCATTTTGCGAAGAAGTGGAAGTTGTCTTGGGTACCGGTTCTCTTTTCTTTATTAGGAGGGGGCTTTGTTGCCGGTTGGTTGTCTAGCTTTGCCAATACCTATTTCCATGACATGATTCAAGCGATCGCTCCAAATAGCGACTTTTGGAACCAGTACGAGAGTGCCATCGCTGCGCCCCTCTTTGAGGAACCATTTAAGTTGATTCCCATCTTCTTTGTCCTCTATTTGTTCAGTGTCCGTCGCATCAAGTCGATTTTCCTCTTGGCCATTGCCTCTGGTCTTGGTTTCCAGATCGTGGAGGACTTTGCCTATATCCGTCAGGATCTGCCGGGAGGTTTCTCCTACACGGTGTCTGGGATTCTCGGGCGTGTGGCTAATGCGCCCATGTCTCACTGGGTCTACACAGGTCTTGTTATGCTAGGGCTCTTCCTAATTGTCCAAGCAAGCAGAGGACGCAAGGATTTACGTCTAGCAGGCTGGGGATACTTAGTAGCTGGATTCGGACTTCATTTTGTTGGCAATTCACCTTTCTCACAAATCGTGACCGAGTTGCCGATTGCGATTCCAGTCTTGAATGCTATTGGGCTCTTCCTGATCTACCAAGCGTATCAGACCGTCGAGCGATTAGAACAAGCAAAATAAGAAAAATGCGTATGTTTGCACACATACGCATTTTTCTTATTTTGGACCAACTGTTTTACTGCTTTTGTATAAACTGGGTGATCCTATAGCTGTAAACTAATTTCTATTTTAAAAGAAATATTTGAGACTTTCCGCTGTGAGAAAAGTGCTTGAAACATTGTTGTTTCAAGCACTCGGGAGTTTTGAAACGTTAGATCCAAAACTAAGTCATGGAACTTCTTCGAAGTTCGCTGACGTCCGTACTCACCTAAGGAAAGTCTCTAAGAGTATAGGATCTTAAAATAGATTTATTTACCAAGACAGAACTGGCTGAAGAGTTGGGTAATGAGTTCATCTGGAGCAGCATCTCCTGTAATTTCTCCGAGGATTTCCCAGGTGCGGGTGAGATCGACTTGAAGCAGGTCTACCGGCATACCGAGGGCCAGGCCTTCGTTGACCGCTTGCAGGCTTTCAACAGCTTTTTCGATGAGGGAGATGTGGCGGGCATTAGAAAGATAAGTCGCATCTTGCTCAACCAGCCCAGCATTTTCGAAGAAGAGGGCATTGATCCGGTCTTCAATTTGATCGATGTTTTGGTTTTTCAGAACGGAAATCTTGATATGATCTTCCGGCAGTTGGTCGATTTCGATCTTCTCTGGGAGGTCGACCTTATTGAGGAGAATGATGCGGTTGCTATCTTGAGAGATTTCAAGGAGTTGGCGGTCTTGATCGGTCAAGGGCTCGCTAGCATTGAGAACGAGGAGGACTAGATCGGCTTCCTTGAGGGCTTTTTTCGACCGTTCGACACCGATTTGCTCAACGATGTCTTCGGTCTCACGGATACCGGCTGTATCGACCAATTTGAGGGGAACCCCGTTGATGTTGACGTATTCCTCGATAACGTCACGGGTGGTCCCTTCGATATCGGTAACAATGGCTTTTTCTTCGCGAAGAAGATTATTGAGGAGGCTAGACTTGCCAACGTTTGGACGACCGATGATAGCAGTAGAAATCCCTTCACGCAAGATCTTTCCACGGCGGGCAGTCTTGAGGAGGTTGGTCAAGAGGGCTTCAAATTCACTGGTCTTTTCACGGATGATCTCAGTGGTTGCTTCTTCGACATCATCGTACTCAGGATAGTCGATATTGACTTCAACCTGGGCCAGGGTATTGAGGATCTCTTGGCGCGTGTTATTGATGAGGTCAGACAGGGAACCATCGAGTTGTTTCACGGCGATGTTCATAGCCTTGTCGGTCTTTGCGCGGATGATGTCCATGACGGCTTCAGCCTGGGTCAAATCGACCCGACCATTCAGAAAGGCCCGCTTGGTAAATTCACCAGGTTCAGCTAATCGAGCGCCTTCACGAATGACCAATTGCAGGATTTCATTGGTTACGGCAATCCCGCCGTGGGTATTGATCTCGATGATGTCTTCACGGGTAAAGGTCTTCGGCGAGCGCATAGCTCCAACCATGACTTCGTCGAGAATCTCGTCCTTATCTGGATCTACGATATGACCGTAGTTGAGCGTGTGGCTTGCGACCTTGCTTAAATCTTTCCCTTTGAAGATCTTTTGCGCAATGGCAAAGCTGTCTGTCCCGCTCAAGCGGACGATCCCGATCGCCCCCTCACCGAGAGGGGTCGAGATGGCAGCAATAGTATCAAATTCTTTAGTAATCATGTCATTTCTCTTTTCCTGTAGATTCATCTCTATTCTATCGTAAAGTCAGCGGACGGGCAAGGTTTTGCTTTTAGAACTAAAACTGGAAAGGTTTTCAAATAATTAGTGAAATCTCTTACAGAATATGCTATACTGTAAGAGAATATAAAAGGAGGTCTATGATGGTAAACCTAAAAGAACAGGTAGGAATTAAGGCGGCTGAGTTTGTCAAAGACGGCATGATTGTCGGTCTCGGTACAGGGTCAACTGCTTATTATTTTGTGGCTGAATTGGGTCGTCGCATCAAAGAAGAAGGCTTGCAGATCACAGCTGTCACAACGTCGAGTGTGACCTATGATCAGGCTGAAAGTTTAGGCATCCCGCTCAAGGCTATCGACGATGTCGAAGTGGTCGATGTGACAGTGGATGGCGCAGATGAAGTGGATCCTCAATTGAACGGGATCAAAGGTGGCGGTGGGGCTCTCCTCATGGAAAAAATCGTCGCAACCAATTCAAAAGATTGCATTTGGATCGTGGATGAATCCAAACAAGTCGCAACTCTTGGGGCTTTCAAACTTCCAGTGGAAGTAGTGCAATACGGGGCTGAAAATCTCTTCCGTCACTTTGAGCAAAAAGGTTACCATCCTGCTTTCCGTCTCGCGGATGATCAACGATTCGTCACTGACCAAGGCAACTTCATCATTGACTTGGATCTCAATGTGATCGAGGATGCAGAAGCTCTAGCCAATGAACTGGATCACACCGTCGGGGTTGTCGAGCACGGTTTATTCTTGAACATGATTTCAAAAGTGATTGTAGGGACACCAGATGGCCCTGTCATCATTGAAAAATAGGTTTCTCTAAAGAGGGGCCGGATCTATCAACGGCTCTCTTCTTATAGGGATATGGTATAATATAGCTAGTTTAATAAAGGAAAGAGGCAGTATATGTCAAAATTTAAACGCATGCACTTAGTTGTGCTGGATTCAGTTGGGATCGGTGCTGCACCAGATGCCAATAACTTTGTCAATGCAGGAGTTCCAGATGGAGCATCTGATACATTGGGCCACATCTCTAAAACCGTCGGTTTGAATGTACCAAACATGGCCAAAATCGGTCTTGGAAATATTCCTCGTGAAGTACCATTGAAGACTGTGCCAGCTGAAAGTAACCCAACTGGTTATGCGACAAAATTGCAAGAAGTCTCTCTTGGGAAAGACACCATGACAGGTCACTGGGAAATCATGGGTCTTAATATTACAGAACCTTTTGATACTTTCTGGAATGGTTTCCCTGAAGAAATTTTGACTAAAATTGAAGAATTCTCAGGACGTAAGGTCATCCGCGAAGCTAACAAACCATATTCTGGTACAGCGGTCATCGATGACTTTGGACCACGTCAAATGGAGACGGGTGAGTTGATCATTTATACATCAGCAGACCCTGTCCTTCAAATCGCAGCTCACGAAGACATCATTCCTTTGGATGAACTATACCGTATCTGTGAATACGCTCGTTCCATCACTTTGGAACGTCCAGCTCTTCTAGGACGTATCATTGCCCGCCCTTATGTTGGGGAACCAGGTAACTTCACACGGACAGCTAACCGTCGTGACTTGGCTGTTTCACCATTTGCGCCAACTGTTTTGGACAAGTTGAACGAAGCAGGTATTGATACCTATGCAGTTGGTAAGATCAACGATATCTTCAACGGTGCTGGTATCAACCACGATATGGGCCACAACAAATCAAATAGCCATGGTATGGATACCTTGATTAAGACCATGGGACTTCCTGAGTTCCAAGAAGGCTTCTCATTTACCAACTTGGTAGACTTTGATGCTCTTTATGGTCACCGCCGCAATGCTCACGGCTACCGCGATTGCTTGCACGAATTTGATGAACGCTTGCCAGAAATCATTGCAGCTATGCGTGAAGATGACCTCTTGATGATCACTGCAGACCACGGGAATGACCCAACCTACGCTGGTACAGACCATACTCGTGAATACATCCCATTCTTGGCTTATAGCCCATCCTTCAAGGGCAATGGTGTGATTCCAGTTGGACATTTCTCTGATATTTCTGCAACGATTGCAGAGAACTTTGGTGTTGAAAAAGCCATGATCGGTGAAAGCTTCTTAGACAAATTGAACTAAGATGACACGCTTCGCTCTCCTCGTAAGAGGGATCAATGTTGGCGGGAAAAACAAGGTCGTGATGGCAGAACTTCGAGAGGAGCTTCAAACGATCGGGCTGGATGGGGTAGAGACCTACATCAATAGTGGCAATATCTTCTTTGAATCAGCAGGTTCTAAAGAAGAATTGGTAGATTTGCTGGGACATTTCTTTCGTGATCACTATCCCTTTATCCAGTCTTTTTCTCTCTTTTCAGCTGAGGACTATGCGCGAGATCTCGCTGCTCTACCAGCCTGGTGGCAGGAGAATCTGGCCCGCAAGGATGTTCTCTTTTACACAGAAGGCCTCAATCAGGATGCTGTCTGGGAGTTGGTCTCCTCTTTTTCGCTCGGTGATGAAATCATCCATCGTGGAAGACTTGGGATCTACTGGGGCAAATACTCAGAAGAGACCTATACAAAGACCGCTTACCACAAACAAGTCCTCAAGATGCCGGATTACCGTCTGTTGACCATTCGCAATGCCAATACATTTGACAAAATTGGCCAATTTTTAAGGAAATCATAAAGGAGATATGCAATGACATTATTAGCAAAAATCAATGAAACAGCTGCTTTTTTGAAAGGCAAAGGAATGGAAGCACCTGAGTTTGGCTTGATCCTTGGATCAGGTCTTGGAGAACTGGCTGAAGAAATCGAAAATCCAGTCGTAGTAGACTACTCTGAAATTCCAAACTGGGGTCGTTCAACGGTTGTCGGCCATGCGGGTAAATTGGTTTATGGTGATCTTGCTGGACGCAAGGTTTTGGCCCTTCAAGGACGTTTCCACTTCTACGAAGGAAACCCACTAGAAGTAGTGACTTTCCCAGTTCGTGTCATGAAAGTTTTGGGATGTGAAGGGGTTCTTGTTACCAACGCTGCCGGTGGTATCGGCTTTGGTCCTGGTACTTTGATGGCCATCACAGACCACATCAATATGACTGGTCAAAACCCATTGATCGGTGAAAACTTGGATGACTTTGGTCCACGTTTCCCAGATATGTCAAAAGCCTACACTCCAGAATATCGTGAGACTGCTCATAAAGTAGCAGACAAATTGGGTATCAAATTGGATGATGGGGTTTATATCGGTGTGACTGGTCCAACTTATGAAACTCCAGCTGAAATCCGTGCGTTTAAGACACTTGGCGCAGATGCTGTCGGAATGTCAACCGTTCCGGAAGTCATCATTGCAGCACACTCTGGTTTGAAGGTTCTTGGTATTTCATGTATTACCAACTTTGCGGCTGGTTTCCAAGAAGAGCTCAACCACGAAGAAGTGGTAGAAGTGACAGAGCGCGTCAAAGGCGACTTCAAAGGATTGCTGAAAGCGATTCTTGCTGAACTCTAATCCAATGAAAGTACGACTCCAAAGTCTGCCCTACGGACTGAGGTTACTTCTAGCTACTTTATCCTTGGGAATAGGAACAGGTCTGGTCGGAATTGCCTGTCATTATCTACTAGAAGGAGTGCAGGGACTGGCCTTTGGCCAAGCTAGTTCCGATTTACTCCATCAATTCCAAGAAGCTGGAGGTCTCCGTAGATTTCTGGTCTTGTGTGTGACTGGGTGCTTGGCAGCTGGCTTCTGGTATCTCCTGCAAAGGCGTTATCAGATCCTGTCTATTCGCCAGCAAATGGACTTACCTGGAGACAGGGAACCAGCGCCCTTAGCCCACCTCCTTCATGCAGGGATGCAGGTGGCAATTGTCGGAGCAGGTGCATCGGTCGGAAAAGAAGGAGCCCCACGTGAGATCGGGGCTCTTCTAGCTGGTCGCTTGGCGAAGGGATTCTCACTAGCTCTCAAAGAGCGAAAAGTCTTGATCGCCTGTGGGGCTGGAGCTGGTTTGGCTGCGGTCTATCAGGTCCCCTTTGCCAGTAGCTTATTTGTCTTTGAGACCTTAGGACTCGCCTACAGTTGGCAGAACTTTCTACTGGTTTTGACCAGCACTTATCTGGCCACCTGGGTCGCTCAGTCCATCGTTGGTCAGGAGGCCATTTATCACCTGTCCGCAGTTTCATGGTCGGCTAGCAGTTTCTTACAGGCTATTGTGATTGCTTTCTTAGTCACTCCCTTGGCTCTGGTCTTTGCTTTCCTCGCCAAGCGGGCTAGTCACAAACGGCGGAAGGACGGGACGATTCTTTTGGCTCTTCCTCTAGCCTTTCTAGTCTTGGGGAGCCTAGTGGCCTTTTTCCCTATCTTTATGGGAAATGGCCAGGTACTAGCGCAAGCCCTCTTATCTAGCCAGTCGATTCCTTATCTTCCACTGACTCTTGCAGTGAAGGGGCTTCTGGTTTATCTCCTCTTGCGCAATGGTGCCTATGGGGGAACCTTGACACCATCATTTGCCCTTGGGATTGAATCTGGCTATTTAGTGACCTTGCTTTTGACAGCCCTTGGGATTCATCTGGATCCTGCTCTAGGGATGTTACTTGGAGCGACCGTCTTTTTAGGAACGACCCTAGAAGCTCCTTTAACAGCTATTGCCCTAAGTCTTGGATTTACAGGCCAACCTTTGAGTTTGACAATCCCGCTTGTACTTGCGGCTGGTTTGTCTTACGTGATTCGAAAAAGATGGGAGAAGAAATAATGAAGGTACATTTTGTACTGCATGAAACCTTTGAAGTACCGGGCGCTTATCTAAAATGGGCGCAGGAGCGTGGTCATCAAGTGACCACGACCAAAGTCTATGAGAATGAAGCTTTACCAGAGACAGTGGATGAGATTGACTTCTTAATTGTGATGGGAGGTCCTCAATCGCCAGATGAAGATCGGGAAGCTTTTCCATACTACGATCCTCAGGCAGAGATCGAACTGATTCAAAAGGCCATGAAGGCAGATCGTTATATTGTTGGAGTCTGTCTGGGTGCCCAGCTCCTGTCTGTTGCTTATGGAGCGGAGTATGAACACAGTCCAGAACGTGAGATTGGGGTTTATCCTGTGACCTTGACGCCTGAAGGACTTACAGATCCACATGTCGGTGAGTTTGGAGAAACTCTTGAAACTGGCCACTGGCATGGCGATATGCCAGGATTGACAAAAGATGCTGTTGTTCTTGCGACCAGTCAAGGGTGTCCACGTCAGATTATCCGCTTTAGTCCGAAACATTATGCCTTCCAAGCTCACTTGGAATTTGATCCAGAAGCAGTCAATCTCTTGATTGCTGCAGACGGGGAAGATGTTATAGAAAAACAAAGTCAAAAATTGACCTTTGTTCAAAAACCTGAAGCCATTCGTGCTTACGATTATCGAGAAATGAATGCCAAACTCTTTACGTTTTTGGACTCATTAACAAAATAAATATAAAAGAAAGGTAGAGCATGTGTTCTAATTTGAACACGAGCGGAAAGCTCGGAAAATAGATAATCTGACTGAGAAATCAGGATTTCTCGTCAGATTCCTAATTTTCAGTCGCTTTCTGGTCGCTCTCCTAATTACTCAATAAAAAAAGAAAGGATGGGTTTACCGTATTCGCTGAACTGAATACGGGCGGAGAACTGTGTAAAAAAGATAAACTGTCTAGCATCTGCGATGCGTCATCAGTTTCCTATTTTTACTTTGTTCTCTGTCGCCCTTTATATCTTAATTATGTCTATCCATATTGCTGCTAAGCAGGGTGAAATTGCTGATAAAATTCTTCTTCCTGGGGATCCTCTTCGTGCGAAATTTATTGCTGAGAATTTCCTTGAAGACGCTGTTTGCTTCAACGAAGTCCGTAACATGTTTGGTTACACGGGTACTTATAAAGGTCACCGTGTATCTGTCATGGGTACTGGAATGGGAATGCCATCCATCTCCATCTATGCGCGTGAGCTGATTGTCGACTACGGTGTGAAGAAATTGATCCGTGTGGGAACGGCTGGTTCTTTGAATGAGGATGTGCATGTTCGTGAATTGGTCTTGGCACAAGCTGCCGCAACCAACTCAAACATCATCCGCAACGACTGGCCTCAATACGATTTCCCACAAATCGCTAGCTTTGATCTTTTAGACAAAGCTTACCACATTGCCAAAGACCTTGGCATGGCGACTCACGTCGGCAATGTCTTGTCATCAGATGTCTTCTATTCAAACTATGGTGAAAAGAATATCGAGCTTGGTAAATGGGGTGTGAAAGCTGTAGAAATGGAAGCGGCAGCCCTTTACTATCTTGCTGCTCAACACCATGTTGATGCGCTTGCTATCATGACGATTTCAGACAGTTTGGTTAATCCAGATGAGGATACAACTGCTGAAGAACGTCAAACTACTTTCACAGACATGATGAAAGTTGGTCTTGAGACCTTGATTGCAGACTAATGGCAAAATTCCTTCATGATGAATGGCTCTACGATCTCCAAAATTATCACTACAGCCGGGCTCTGCGATCTATCAAGCAGCAGGAAGAAGTACCGGATTTGTTGGTGAGCTTACTGCAGTTAATGGCGGAGCGTCGAGAGCTTAATATCCAACCCGTCATGAATCAAAAGTTGAGAACTGAGTTGCTAGAAGCGACTGGTTTTCAGCTTTTTTGGCATGAAGATCCAGAAGACGAGCAGTTGGCCAACTACCTTTATGACTTAGAGGCGAAGTTGCGAAATGAGCAGATTATTGACTTTGTTCGTGCCGTTAGCCCAGCCATCTATCGGATCTTTATGCGATTGATTCAGTTGAAAATTCCTGATATTACCAACTATATTCATAACTCCAAAGAATCGAGTTATGACCGTTGGAAGTTTGAGAGCCTGCATGCGTCTGACAACCCTATCCTGCAGCAATTCCACAGCGAAAGTGTGGTCAATTCGTCCAGTTTGACGGAGTTGATTGCGCAGTTGGACTTGCCAGATAGCGTCAAAGTTGCGGCCCAACAATTGCGGGAGTTAGAAAAATCAGTTCGCAACCCCTTGGCCCACTTGATCAAGCCCTTTGATGAAGAAGAGCTCCATCGGACGACGGGTTTCTCTTCTCAGGATTTTATGAAGAATTTGATTGACCTTGCAAGCTACACAGGCATCCATTATGATCAAGCTAACTTTTATTTTGATCAGGCCAATGCTGTCATGGAAAAGCTACTAAAGGAGAAGTAGATGGATAAGATTGCTCAACTACAGGAGATGATTGATCAGAGTCAACGGATCGTGTTTTTCGGAGGGGCAGGAGTTTCTACAGAGTCAAATATTCCAGATTTTCGAAGCTCAGACGGTGTCTATAGTGTTCAGGTGGGGCGGCATTTGACAGCTGAGCAATTGGTCTCCCATACCATGTTTGCGCGCTATCCAGAGGACTTTTTCGACTTTTACAAGAAGTACTTGCTCTACCCAGATGCCAAGCCCAATGCTGCCCATCAGTATTTGGCTCGGCTTGAAGATACAGGTAAGCTCCAGGCAGTTGTGACACAAAATATTGATAGTCTCCATGAAATGGCTGGTTCTAAAAAAGTTTTGAAGCTCCATGGCAGCGCCGATCGCAATTACTGTACGGGTTGCCAGCGATTTTATGATTTGGAGGCCTTTCTAGCTTTAGAAGGCCCGGTTCCACACTGTCTGGACTGCGGCAAGGTGGTCAAACCTGATGTGACCCTCTACGAGGAACCTCTCGATATGGACGTCTTTAGCCAAGCAGCCCAAGCAATCCAAGAGGCTGATCTCCTGATTATCGGTGGAACTTCCCTTGTGGTCTACCCAGCGGCTAGCTTGATCCAGTATTTTCAAGGGAAGAAGCTGGTTGTCATCAATAAAACCAGTATCCCTCAAGACAAACAAGCAGACCTGGTTATTGAAGGGAAAATTGGCCAAGTATTTTCACAATTAAGACAATAAAAAATATCTGAGTGAACATGAGACACTCAGATATTTTTTATTTATCAAACTTCACTTCCTCAAGCAAGTACTCGATGAATTTTTCTCCCATTTTTGAGAGAGCTGTTTTTTCATGTTTGATGTAGACCAACTCGATTGTGTCTTCGATATCAAGGGGAATGGAGACGATGTTATTTCCGTTGAGATTGCTGTTGAGGATCCCGGTCGCAATGGTGTAGCCATCCAGACCAATCAAGAGATTAAAGAGGGTCGCCCGGTCACTGACAACGATGGATTTCTTATGATGCTCTTGAGAGAGAATCTCTTCTGAGAAGTAGAAGGAGTTGTGGGTTCCTTGGTCATAGCTAAGGTATGGGAAATCTTCCAGATCTGACAAGTGGACGATCTCCTTCTTGGCAAGAGGATTGGTCTTGCTGACAAAGATATGAGGTTGCGCTGTAAAGAGGTGGGTGGCAATCAGGTGATTATCATCCAGCATCTTAGAGAGGACATCTCGGTTGTAGCTATTCAAAAAGAGTACGCCAACTTCGCTTCGGAAATTCTTGACGTCATCGATGATCTCCCAAGTTCGCGTCTCCCGTAGGAAGAGCTCGTATTTTTCCATGTCGCTTTTCTTGAGGAGAGAAACGAAGGCCTCAACCACGAAGGCGTAGTGCTGTGAAGAGACACTGAAAAGCTCACGAGAACCCACGGGATTTTTATAGCGCTCGGATAAGAGGTCGATTTGCTCCACCACCTGGCGGGCATAAGAGAGGAACTCCATCCCATCGCGGGTCAAAGTGATCCCTTTAGGATTCCGGATAAAGATTTCAATTCCCATCTCATTTTCCAAGTCCTTGACGGCATTGGAAAGGCTAGGTTGCGTGATGAAGAGTTGTTTTGCGGCCTCATTCATAGAGCCGGTTTCGACGATTTTGATAATGTATTGTAATTGTTGTATTCTCATGCTTTTATTTTAACATAAAAGAGCGCGTTTTTCCCGTAAAATGTGGTCTTTCAAGGACTGTATCAGAGAATAACGCAGGCTGAGGTAGGTAATAGAAATTAGGCTAGATCAAATAGTTAAAAAATAGAAGATTGGAAACAAAATCTACATCTGGGGACTGATTTTGATGGAAAAATACAGTTTTGCCTTGCTGAAGGTAAGATCTGATTGATAGAATGGTAAAAAATTGATTGAGGAGATCTTATGAAAAAACTCGTTTCCTGGTATAAGAAAAAGGATAAGGAATTGGAAACCCATTTCACAGCTGGTCTGTTGCAGATCAATTTTGTGACCAATGCTCTGATTCTATTGGCCTTTTACATCTATTTGGTTATTAGTCAGTCGCTCTACGCAATAAAGGATCCATTCATTCAATTTAGTGTTTGGGAGGTCATTGCCTTCACCATGGAGATCTTTCCTTACGGTTTGACTCTGGCCCTCTTTGTCCCCAATATTTTTGTCATCATTTATGGGATTGGTCGGTGGTCTAGCCTCCAGTTCAAAGAATCTGAGGAAGAAGCTCTCGAAGATCCTGATTTGTTTGAAGATAGAATTCCAAAGGAAGGAGAAGGGACAAGAGAAGATGACGCATTCCTTATGAAAGAAAGGCAAGAATCACCTAGTCCTAAGCCTGTCAAAAAGAAAAAGCAACAGCCTACCATTGTTCTTTGGTTTGGACTCTTTGGTTGCTTTCTCGAAGCGATTTTCATTTACATCGTCAAGGATATGACCTTTTACGAATGGAATGAGCCTTTGATCAATTCTCAGAAACATGCTCTGATCTGGTCAGGTGCCTATCCAACCTTCTTCACCTTTGCTGCTCTCTCCTTACTAGCCTTGATCATCTATTCCTATCGGGATGCGAATTCACTCTCGCCGCTAGCGAACGTCTTCTGCATCAGTGGCATTCTAGGAGGAGTGGTTCTCCTCTTAGTTTTTGATAATCAACTGCAGGTAGCAAGTTTTCACACCTTTTTCTTACTGATCTATTCCATCCATCTCTTATGGGTTCGTATCAAGGAGTGGCAGGAAGATCGAACAGAGATAAGCTATAAGAATCGTCTACTTCAATGGTTGCACCAGCTCTTAAACAAGTCACGGAACTGGCCTTGGCTAGCGGTCCTTGTCGCTCTTCCAACTCTTGCTCTTGTTGTTTTCGTTCTCATGCTCTTTGGCCAGCAACCGGATTCCATGATCAAGGCCTGGACCAATACAGCAGACTGGGCCTTCTCACAGAAGATTCCCCCTCAGAATCTTATCATTGATGAGCACTATCTCTGTACGGTTGCGGCTGGTGGGCATGAAAAAGTTGTCAAGCCCCAGCGGATGGGCATCCGCCACGGTCATCTAGTCGTTGTCAATCGTCAGCTCTGTATTGCCAATGCCTTTGAACAGGTACTTGAAGAAAAGACGCCACGATTCCATCGCTTCTTGCGTCGCAATTATGACCGCTATGGTTATCCCTTTGCCAAACATATCAAGAAGAAATGGGCTATGGACCTGATCTACTACCTGATGAAGCCCTTGGAATGGCTTTTTCTACTGGTTCTTTATCTAGTAGATCGTAAGCCAGAGAACCGAATCGCTATGCAATACATCAAGCCGATTCCAGAAGATTTTGATCCCAAGAAAGCTTCCTAAGTCACCGATTTCTACTTGACAAGCGAGAAGGAGCGCGATATAATAAGACAAATTTAACCTTTAAGAGGTCCAGAGAGGCCTGCAAGGAAAGACAGAAAAAAGATCAGCGGACGGAGTCTAGCTGATCATTTGTGGGACCTTGCTTTTGCGAGGTCTTTTTTGCTGAAAGAAAGAAGAGGAAACCAATGGTCAGTGACAGTTGTAAAAAACGCTTTGGCAAAATCATGATGGAGGAGATGGAGCTCGTCGCTCAAGAAGAAATCGCACCCCGCATCTATTCTATGATCTTGAAGGGGGAAATGGTGGCGCAGATGCTGCCAGGTCAATTCCTTCATATCCGCGTCCCTGATGGGGCCAAGCTCCTTCGCCGTCCGATTTCAATTTCTGAGATTGATCCTGAGACACAGACGTGTCGCTTGATCTACCGCATCGAAGGTGGGGGGACAGCTATCTTTTCCCAATTGCCAATCGGTAGCAAACTCAGCGTCATGGGGCCACAGGGAAATGGCTTTGATCTTACCAATCTCGGCCAAGGTCAGAAAGCCTTGATCATCGGTGGCGGTATCGGTGTTCCTCCTTTGGTCCAAGTGGCCAAACAACTCCATGAGCAAGGGGTAGAAGTTGAAGTGGTTGTCGGCTTTGCGACCAAAGAAGCCGTCATTTTGGAAGAAGAGCTTTCTCAGGTTGCTCATGTCACTGTAACGACAGACGATGGGACTTATGGCACTAAAGGCTATGTCTCAACAATTGTTGATTCGATGGACCAGGAGTTTGACGCTATCTATTCTTGTGGAGCACCTGGCATGCTCAAATATGTCAATACCAAATTCCATGACCATCCTCGCGCCTATATTTCTATGGAATCGCGTATGGCTTGTGGGATGGGTGCTTGCTATGCCTGTGTAGTGCATCTGGAAAATGAAAGTCAGGCAGCTAATAAGCGCGTGTGTGAAGACGGACCGGTCTTTGAAACCGGTACGATTGTGATGTAGGAGGACCTTATGACAGCAAATCGACTAGCCGTATCCTTACCTGGTTTAGACTTGAAAAACCCGATTATTCCGGCATCTGGCTGTTTTGGCTTTGGTCAAGAATATGCCAAATACTATGACTTAGACCTGCTTGGATCCATCATGATCAAGGCGACAACTGCTGAGGCTCGCTTCGGAAATCCGACTCCACGAGTTGCTGAGACGCCTGCCGGCATGCTCAATGCTATTGGTCTCCAAAATCCAGGCGTAGACGTGGTCCTGGCGGAAAAACTCCCTTGGTTGGCCCAGCATTATCCAGATCTACCGATTATCGCCAACGTAGCCGGCTTCTCCAATGAAGAGTATGCAACGGTATCTGGTAAGATCTCGCAAGCGCCAAATGTCAAGGCCATCGAGCTCAATATCTCTTGTCCCAACGTAGACCATGGCAACAATGGCCTCTTAATCGGGCAGGTTCCTGAATTGGCCTATGCAGCCGTGAAATCAGCTGTAGAAGCATCCTCAGTCCCTGTCTATGTCAAGTTAACGCCTAGTGTAGCAGACATCACGCAGGTCGCAAAAGCAGCAGAAGACGCAGGTGCAACTGGTTTGACCATGATCAATACCTTGGTCGGCGTGCGCTTTGACCTCAAGACTGGTAAGCCCATCATTGCCAATGGAACCGGAGGCATGTCTGGTCCAGCCGTTTTCCCAGTTGCATTAAAACTCATCCGTCAGGTTGCCCAATCCACTAAACTTCCGATTATCGGAATGGGAGGTGTGGATTCAGCAGAAGCAGTCATTGAAATGATGATTGCAGGAGCCTCTGCGATTGGAGTTGGAACCGCTAATTTCACCGATCCTTATGCTTGTCCAACCATCATCGAAGATCTGCCACAGGTCATGGATCGCTATGGTATTGACACCCTTGAGAACTTCCGAAAACATGTACGGGAAAATCTACTGTAAATCCTTGACTTTTCCCAAATATCGTACTACAATAAATAAAAACCTTTAAAGCAGTCCAGAGAGGCTCCTAAGGTCTAGACGGTGAATCATGGTAGTTGTTCCTACCTAATTTTCGTGTAACCTTGCCTCGTGCAAGGTTTTTTTGTAGACAAAATGATCAATCAAAAAAGGAGTAATCCATGCGTGAAGAACGTCCTATTATCGCCCTTGACTTCCCAGCTTTCGAGGATGTCAAAAACTTTTTAGAGCATTTTCCAGAAGACGAAAAATTATTTGTAAAAATCGGAATGGAATTTTTCTATGCAGTTGGTCCTGAAATTGTACATTACCTCAAAGGGCTTGGACACAGCATTTTCCTTGATTTAAAATTGCATGATATCCCAAATACAGTCAAATCAGCCATGTCCGTACTGGGGACCTTCGGAGTAGATATGGTGACAGTTCACGCAGCTGGTGGTGTAGAGATGATGCGCGAAGCCAAGGCAGCTCTTGGTGAAGGAGCTAAATTGGTAGCCGTGACCCAGTTGACTTCTACCAGTGAAGAAGACATGCGTGATTGCCAAAACATCCAAACAACGGTCCAAGAGTCTGTAGTTAATTATGCTCGCAAGGCCCAAGAAGCAGGCTTGGATGGCGTTGTCTGTTCAGCCCATGAAGTAGCCTTGATCAAGGATGCCACTTCATCAGACTTTGTCTGTGTCACACCAGGGATTCGTCCTGCTGGAGCTGAAATCGGCGACCAAAAACGGGTCATGACCCCACAAGAAGCTCATAAAATTGGATCTGACTATATTGTCGTTGGACGCCCAATCATCCAAGCAGAAAACCCATGGGACGCTTACCATGAAATTAAGAGACAGTGGAATAGTTAAGAACGTCTAAGAAGCTATGCTTCAAGACGTTCTACGGAAAGTCCGATGGGATCTTTCCTAAACTATTCACTAACTTAGTTGAAAAAAAATGATCGTTTCTTTCAACTAAGTGTCGGAATTTAAAAAGTCCTATGGGACCTTCCCTAACGCATTCACTAGATTACAGAAGAGAAAATGATCGTTTCTCTTCTGTGATCGTCGGAATAATCGGAGCCCGATAGGGCCTTCCCTAAACTATTCACTAGATTTAGAGGATAAAAATAATCGTTTTATCCTCTAAATCGTTGGAAGACTAATCGCTACTAAAGTAGCTCTACGGGAAGTCGGATGGGATCTTCCCTAACGCGTTAACTAACCTTTAATGTTGTTGTTTAAATCTAAAAATGATTTAATTCGTATATGATTAAAATCGTAAAAAAGGAGTCGTCATGTCATTAGCTAAAGATATTGCTAGCCATCTTTTGAAAATTGAAGCGGTTTATTTGAAACCAGAAGAACCTTTTACTTGGGCATCTGGGATCAAGTCCCCTATTTATACGGATAACCGCGTGACCCTTGCTTATCCAGAAACTCGTACCTTAATTGAAAATGGCTTTGTGAACAAAATCAAGGAAGCTTTCCCTGAAGTAGAAGTGATTGCTGGGACAGCAACTGCGGGGATTCCTCATGGAGCCATTATTGCCGACAAGATGAACCTTCCTTTTGCTTACATCCGTAGCAAACCAAAAGATCATGGTGCTGGAAACCAAATCGAAGGCCGTGTACCACAAGGTCAAAAGATGGTTGTGGTTGAAGATTTGATTTCTACTGGTGGTTCTGTTTTGGATGCTGTTGCAGCTGCGAAACGTGAAGGAGCTGACGTCCTTGGTGTGGTAGCGATCTTTACTTACCAATTGGAGAAAGCTGATAAGAAATTTGCGGAAGCTGGCGTTCAACTCGAAACCTTGTCAAACTACACAGAATTGATCCATTTGGCTGAAGAACAGGGCTACATTACTTCTGAAGGTTTGGAACTGTTGCATCGTTTCAAAGAAAACCAAGAAACTTGGCAAAATAAATAATAGGACGGAAGCGTTTCTAACGCTTCTTTTTTATACTATTTTCACTAGTTGGTGGTTAACTTGAATCTCAAAGTAAAATCCGGTATGATAGTAGTAATTGTTTTTATGGATGAAGGAAAAACTATTTTTAAGGGAGAATAAGATGACAAAAGAACATTATTTGCAAATGAAGAAGCAGGCTCGGGTCTGGTTTACCGTTAATATCGTCATCAGTTTGATGGCTATTGCGGGAGGAATTTTAGTAGTCATTAGTAAATCACGTCATATCCCATTTTTATTGATGGCCTTGGGGGCACTGACTTTGATGAACCAAGTCTTGGTTACCCCTGCTTTCAATGCCAAAAAAGAAGCTGAGGAAGAACATCCAGAATGGAAGAGCTTGTCTACTAAAGATACTAAACTTCCTGTGGAGAATCTGCAGAAAGGGGTTTTGGTATCAGCTACGGCTCTTCTGATTGTCATTATTGGTTTCTTCATGTTCTATCGTCCTCTTCCGACAAGAGACGCAGGAACTGAAGTGATCAATACCTATCGAGAGATCCAGTCTGTGCCAGAAAATTCGACAGAAAAAGAATCTAGCACAGTCTCTAATTTAACCCCGAAAGATGTTCAAACTTTACAAGAATTAAAAGAAGAGATTGAATCCAATGCCCCATCAGATTCAAACTCACTAGATATAAACAAAGCAAAAGATCTTGCAGAAAAAGCGCAGCAACAGAATTGGTTGAAAAGAGGAGAATAAGATGACTTTTCAAGTGGTTTGAATTCAACTAGTTTATGTGAAAGGGTAAAAAACAAATGACAGTAACAACATTCTGGCTTAGTTTGGGAATCTTGACCCTTGTTTTCTTGATCATGCTGCTTATCTTTTACACCTTGTATCGTCGTGAAATAAAAGTGAAAACAGAATCAACCGCAAAAGTTATGGGAGAAGTAGTTGCTTTTGATTCCAAAAATCAACTGCTTATTTCCCTGCCTGTGGTGGAGTATCAAGTCGGGGGCGAAAGATACCAAAAGACATTCACCTATGCTTATTTCAGAGAGACTTCTTCTAAGTCAAGACAAACCAATGTTTTCGATAGAACCTATGTTCTTGGAGCAGATAAAAATCTGGATTTGCGGATGATATTCCCAATTGGCTCTCCTATGACAGTCTTTTATAATCCAAGCAAGCCACAGATTGGTTTTGTCGAACGATATGCCGGCTTAGTCGGTTTCTATAAAATCGGGATGATTCTAACGGTTGGAATTTATCTTGGGTTAATATGCATTTTAATCCTAGTATTTTAGGTCTGTTAGTTAAGGTTAAGAGTTAAAAATTGGTTGGATAAAATGAATGTATCCATAATTACCATTTTACAGTTGATATTCACCCCAAAACAGCAGAAATGCTGTTTTTTTGATATAATGGACCTATGTTATCGAAAAGTAAACGTATTCTATTTAGGATGCTTCATGTTGTCATGTTGCTAGTGATGGTCCACTGGTTCTTGATCAGTGTGACCTATCTGAGAGAGATTTCATGGCTAGCCATCTTAGGTGCTGGATTGCTATTTCTGCTAGCCTGGCTGAAACGCGATGGGCTAAAGAGTGCCTTTGCTTGGTTGACTCGGCACAAAAAAGGCTTCTTGCTTGGTGCCCTTGTCTTTCAGGTGATTGTCATGGTCTGTGCGGAGCTCTTTATCCGTCGGGATGCTGCGGTTGTTTTCAAAGGGGCTTTTGATCTTCTTAAGCAATCTTCCATCACCAACTACCTCAGTCGCAATCCCAATAACATTCCGCTCTTTCTTTACGAGAAGTTTTTCTATGTCTTATTTGGCTCTAGCGGTCTGTGGGTCATGCAGGCTCTCAATATCCTCTATGTCAATCTGGGTGCAGTCCTCTTGTACAAGCTGTCCCAGAAGCATTTCAATCAAAAAACGGCTGATCTGGTCTATCTCTTCTATGTGAGCTTGATCTGTTACTCGCCTTATTTCTACTCCATGTACACGGACATTCCGCCGCTTCCATTGATTGCCCTTCAATTATGGTGGGCCTTGGATCTATTAAAGGAAGATCAAGCAGTCTCCTGGAAGAAGATTGTTGGCTTGGGGATCTTATCTGGCGTATCCATGTTGATCCGTCCAACGACGATTATTGTCATGATTGCCTTTTGGGCTGTGCTCTTTTTCAGAGGAAATTGGAAGGCCTTTGGAAAGATTGCTACGGTGACGGTCATGATGACGGGCTTTGTCTTTACAGGATTGAATACGGCGGTTAATCATCAAAGAGTTATACCGATCTTGAAACAAGAAGGGCTGGCTAAAGGACCGCTCTTGTTTATCAATCTGGGCTTGACAGATATGGGGCATAACCAAGAAGATATGAAAGAAGGCTTGTTGGCCTATATCGATGAGGATAAGCGCTCGGATTACAACAATGGCCTCTTTAAAAAAGAAAATGTGATCAAAGAAATCAAGCGCCGTCTCAAGGAGTACGGACCGTTCGGTTTGATCGGGCATATCTACTACAAGCAATCCTTGACGGTAGCAGAAGGAACCCTGGGCTGGCTCTACCGAGATGTAGAGTATGAGAAGACGCCTTTTATCAATCCTCTCTATGCACCCCTGACTAAAAATAATGGTCTTGCAAAATGGGTGCGGACCTATTTCCTTAGCATTGATCGCCCGCAGTACAGGTATTATGAATTTGTCAAGCAGCTGATCTGGATCGTCCTATCAGCTGGTTTGGTTGGAGCTTATCTCAAACGTCGAGATACAGATGACTTTAACTTCCTTTCCTTAGCGGTTTTTGGTGGCTTGCTCTTCTTAACCATCTTTGAAGGAGGGAAGACCCGCTACCTCATCCAATTCTTACCGCAAATTTTACTAGTCGCTTCGATCGGTCTAGCAGGATTTACCAAGAAAGAAAATACCTAAAAGCTCTGGCTTGTTTGACAGGCAGAAATTGAGGTTGGATAAAAATGTCCAGCCTCTTTTTTATCCAGTGGATCTGCGCCAAATGTGGTATAATGGAAGGTAAGAATTTATTGGATAGCGGAGAGTTTCCATGCAGCATTCACCCTGGCATGAAGCCATCAAATCCCATCTTCCAGAAGGGTATTTTCACCAGATCAATGACTTTATGAATGAAGTCTATAGCAAAGGAGTGGTTTATCCACCGCGTGACAAGGTCTTTAAGGCCTTGCAGACGACAGAGATGGATCAGGTCAAGGTTTTGATTTTAGGCCAAGATCCCTACCATGGACCGGATCAAGCGCAGGGCTTAAGTTTTTCTGTTCCAGATCATGTACCAGCGCCGCCTTCTTTGCAAAATATTCTCAAAGAATTGCGCTCAGATATCGGAGAGAAGCGTTCCCATGATCTGACCTCTTGGGCAGAGCAAGGCGTGCTCTTGCTCAATGCCTGCTTGACGGTGCCTGCTGGTCAGGCCAATGGCCATGCAGGACAAATTTGGGAGCCTTTCACAGATGCTGTGATCAAGGTGGTCAATGAGTTGGACGAGGCAGTTGTCTTTATCCTCTGGGGATCTTATGCCCGTAAGAAAAAGCCTCTGATTACCAACGATCGACATTTAGTCCTTGAATCAGCTCACCCAAGTCCCTTATCGGCCTACCGAGGATTCTTTGGTTCCCAACCCTTTTCAAAAACCAATCAATTTTTGAAAGAGGCGGGACGCGAGCCGATTGATTGGTTAAGATAGGAGAAAGAAATGCCACAATTAGCAACGATTTGTTACATTGACAATGGGAAAGAATTTCTCATGCTGCATCGCAATAAAAAGCCCAATGATGTCCACGAAGGTAAATGGATCGGAGTTGGTGGAAAATTAGAACGCGGGGAAACCCCACAGGAGTGTGCTGCGCGTGAGATTTTTGAGGAGACAGGCCTTAGAGCTAAGCCACTCTTAAAAGGGATTATTACCTTTCCGGAGTTTACTCCAGATTTAGACTGGTACACCTATGTCTTCAAGGTAACAGATTTTGAGGGAGAACTGATCGAGTGTAACGAAGGGACCTTGGAGTGGGTACCTTATGATCAAGTCCTCTCAAAACCAACCTGGGAAGGGGACCACACCTTTGTAGAGTGGTTGTTGGAAGATAGACCCTTCTTTTCAGCAATGTTTCGCTATGACGGCGACCGCTTGTTAGAGTCGCATGTTGATTTTTATGAATAAAGGAGAATGCAATGGTTGTCATTAAAAATGGTCGCGTAATGGATCCCAAGACTGGCTTGGATCAAGTCTGTGATCTTCGCATTGAAGGAAAGAAAATTGTAGAGATCGCTGAGAACCTCCCAACGGATGGACAAGAAGTCCTTGATGCTACTGGTCTGGTTGTGGCACCTGGTTTGATCGATGTACACGTGCATTTCCGTGAACCTGGTCAAACTCATAAAGAAGACATCCATACGGGTGCCTTAGCCGCAGCTGCTGGTGGTTTTACTCGAGTGGTCATGATGGCCAATACCAATCCGACCATTTCAGATATTGCGACCTTAGAGGAAGTCTTAGCTTCTGCAGCCAAGGAAAATCTTCACATTCATACGGTTGCGACGGTGACTAAGAACTTTGACGGTCAACACCTGACAGATTTTGAAGGCCTGCTTAAGGCTGGTGCGGTAGGATTTTCAGATGATGGGATTCCCCTTCAAAGTACTAAGGTTGTCCGCCAAGCCTTGGAAGAAGCTAAGCGTCTAGGGACCTTTATTAGTCTTCATGAAGAAGACCCTGAGTTGAATGGCATTCTTGGTTTGAATGAGAACATTGCTAAGGAACACTTCCATGTCTGTGGGGCGACGGGTGTAGCTGAATATTCAATGGCTGCGCGTGATGCCATGATTGCCCATGCGACAGGTGCTCACCTCCATATCCAACACCTTTCCAAGGAAGAAAGTGTCAAGGTGGTGGAATTTGCCCAAGGATTAGGTGCTCATGTGACGGCAGAAGTGGCACCTCAACACTTTTCGAAAACAGAAAGTCTGCTCTTGACTAAGGGAAGCAATGCTAAGATGAATCCACCTCTTCGCTTGGAATCTGACCGTCTAGCAGTGATTGAAGGCTTGAAGTCAGGCGTCATCTCCGTGATTGCGACGGACCACGCGCCTCACCATGCAGATGAGAAGAATGTTCCTGATATTACCAAAGCACCATCTGGCATGACTGGGCTTGAAACTTCGCTTTCTCTTGGTTTGACCTACTTGGTGCATGCAGGTCATTTAAACCTGATGCAATTGCTTGAAAAGATGTCCTATAATCCAGCACGTCTCTATGATTTTGATGCTGGCTATATCGCAGTGGATGGACCGGCAGATTTGACCCTCTTTGATCCGGAAGCAGATCGCCTGGTATCGGATCATTTCGCGTCAAAAGCTGGAAATTCCCCATTTGTGGGTGAAACACTAAAAGGGAAAGTGGCTTATACTATCTGTGATGGACAAGTGATTTTTCAAGGATAAGCGATCGTATTCATATGAATCTTAAAAAAATGATGCAAGGCTTGGTTTTCTTTTTAACCAGCCTTCTTGTCTTTGTCTTTCTATTTCGAGCTCTGCTACCAACTGCATCCCCTCGCATGACCAAGCCCAAAACGGCTACGAAAGAAATCACCTATACTTATGTAGCTCTAGGAGATTCACTGACCGAAGGAGTAGGGGATAGCACCAAGCAAGGGGGCTTTGTACCCATCCTTGCCCAAAGCCTGTCCAATGAAAATGACGGCCAGTACCAGCCTGTCAACTATGGAGTAGCTGGGAATACAAGTGCTCAGATCTTAGATCGACTCAAGAAGCAAACAGACCTTCAGAAGGATCTCAAGAAGGCGCGTGTCATGACCTTAACGGTTGGGGGAAATGACCTGCGCAAAGTCGTTGTCGATCATCTGAGTGACTTTTCCCTATCGGATATCCAAAAGCCGCTCAAGAATTATACAGCGAACCTCAAAGAAATTATTACAAAGGCCAGAAAGGACAATCCCCATCTTCCCATTTATGTAGTGGGGATCTACAATCCTCTTTACCTGAATTTTCCTGAATTAACTAATATCCAGACGGCTGTCGATCGTTGGAATGAGAGGACGGAAGAAACCATCGCGCAATTTGATCTGGTCTATTTCGTCCCGATCAATGATCTGCTTTATAAAGGAATTGATGGCAAAATGGGCGTATCAGAAGTCAGTGACGGGAAGACTACCGTTATCAATGATGCCCTGTATGAAGAGGATAGCTTTCACCCTAACAATACGGGCTATGAAAAGATGAAACAAGCAATATTGGAGAAAATCAATGCCACGAAGAAAACTTGGAGTCAAAAATAATCCCATTAAAGAGAAGGTCCCCTTCCTTCAAAAAATAAATATTTGGAAATGGTTGTTTTTAGGATTGGTCAGCCTTCTCTTAGCCTTTGCTATAGTCGTGCAAGGACGCTTAGCGACGCCAAGAGAAGATGTTAGTCAGCTTCATCAGGCAGTTGGCACCAAAGATGTCAAAGTTGGAACCATGACAACGACTCGTGATCAACTCAATGATACTATCAAATCGCTACTGAAAAAATATAAGCTGTCCGACTACAAGGTCTATGCGGACAATCAGCAAATCCTATTAGAAGGGCAGTTGAGTCTCTTAGGGAAGGATTATCCCTTATATATTTACTTTCAACCATCCAAATTGGAAAACGGGAACATCCTCTTGACGGTGAAGGATTTTTCAGTCGGAACCTTTCAAATTCCTCAAAAAATGGTTTTGCGACTTTTAAGCAAAAATAAAAATATCCCAGATTTTATCCAGATTTCTCCAAAGGAGTCTACCATTACCATTGTACTACCAAAAATTGACAATGATTTTGGAATTTACGTCAAGGCCAATACCATTGACCTCTATAACGATAAGATCGTTTTTGATTTGTATCAGAAGAAGTAGGGTGGAAGAGGCTATTCAAATTGAATTCAAAGTCATCTTAAAAACTTTCCTTAGGCTCAATAATTCTGAGTGCTAGAAACAACCGTGTTTCTAGCACTTTTCTCATGACAAAAAGTTTCATTATATGATGTGTTTAAATGATCCTAATTGTTTATATCATTATAATTTTTTTAAGAGCATCTCGGTTTTCTTATGTAAAAACAGGATGTCTATAGACTAAGTAGAATCAAAAGCTTTATTTTGTTCTATTCAAAAAATTCAGAATATTGTAGAAAATTCTTGACATTGCTTTTTCCCTATGCTAAAATACTAAACAAGACATTGAACAAAGGAGAAAGTCAAACATGAAAACAGCTAAGTTTATTCAATTTGCTTTGTTGTTGAGGTATAAGGGCTAGTGCAGAAGCATTAGTCCTGTTTGGCTTACCAAGCGGGCAAAAACATCTCGCTTGGTTAACCGAGTGAGATGTTTTTCTTTATATCCACTACATAGAAATGAGGAGACCCTATGCGTAAAGTTGAATTTTTAGATACCAGCCTTCGGGATGGCGAACAGACTCCAGGAGTTAATTTTTCTATCAAAGAAAAGATTGCTATTGCCAAACAATTGGAAAAATGGGGCATTTCTGCTATTGAAGCAGGTTTTCCTGCAGCTAGTCCTGACTCCTTCACAGCTGTTCAAGAGATTGCCAAGGTCTTGACCAAGACAGCCGTGACAGGTTTGGCCCGTTCTGTCAAATCAGATATTGATGCTTGTTATGAAGCCTTGAAGGATGCTAAGTATCCACAAATTCACGTCTTTATCGCAACCAGTCCGATTCACCGGGAGTTTAAACTCAATAAGACAAAGGAAGAAATCCTTGAAACGATCAAAGAGCACGTTTCTTACGCTCGCTCAAAATTTGAGATTGTGGAATTCTCGCCAGAAGATGCTACCCGGACAGAATTGGATTTCCTCTTGCAAGTCGTACAGACTGCAGTCGATGCTGGTGCTAGCTATATCAACATTCCTGATACAGTCGGTTTCACGACACCAGCGGAGTACGGTGCCATTTTCAAATACTTGATTGACCATGTCAAGACAGATCGCGAGATTATCTATTCACCTCATTGCCATGATGACCTAGGTATGGCCGTGGCGAATAGCCTCGCTGCTGTTAAAAATGGTGCCCGTCGTGTCGAAGGAACCATTAATGGAATCGGGGAGCGGGCCGGCAATGCGGCACTTGAAGAAGTAGCGGTTGCTCTCAATATCCGTGAAGACTATTTCCAAGTTGAAAGTCCGATTGTCCTTAATGAAACCATCAACACTTCTGAGTTGGTCTCTCGTTACTCTGGTATTCCAATTCCTAAAAACAAGGCGGTTGTTGGTGGCAATGCCTTCTCACACGAGTCTGGGATTCACCAAGACGGGGTTCTTAAAAATCCTCTTACTTATGAAATCATCACCCCTGAGCTGGTGGGTGTCAAGAGCAATAGCCTCCCTCTTGGAAAATTGTCTGGTCGCCATGCCTTTGTCGAAAAACTGCATGAGTTGGGACTGGAATTTACAGAAGAGGACATCAAGCCATTGTTTGCTAAGTTCAAATCTCTGGCAGACAAGAAACACGAGATCACAGATGCCGATATCCGCGCCCTTGTTGCCGGTACAGCAGTGGAAAATCCAGAAGGATTCCAATTTAATGATCTCCGCTTAACCACCAATGCAGACGAAACGATTACAGCAGCGGTTAGCCTCCGCAATGAAGAAGGGGAAGTACTTGAATTCCTTGCCAATGGTCAAGGATCGGTTGAAGCCATCTTTAATGCGATTGATAAATTCTTCAACCAAACCGTTCGCTTGACATCGTATAATATCGATGCAGTTACAGATGGGATCGATGCCCAAGCCCGTGTCTTGGTATCCGTGGAAAATGTCGATACAGATACGATTTTCAATGCCTCTGGTTTGGACTTCGACGTATTGAAAGCCTCTGCCATCGCTTATATCAATGCCAACACGCTGGTTCAAAAAGAGAATGCGGGTGAGATGGGACGAGCTGTCTCCTACCGTGATCTTCCACAAGCCTAAGAGGAAATGAACATGACAAAGAAAATTGTAACACTTGCAGGAGATGGGATTGGCCCTGAGATCATGGTAGCTGGACTAGAGGTCCTCGCAGCCGTCGCTCCAAAAATCGGCTTTGATTATAGTCTAGAAGACAAAGCTTTTGGGGGTGCTGGGATTGATGCCGCTGGCCACCCTCTTCCCCAAGATACTCTAAAAGCAGCTAAAGGAGCGGATGCTATTCTTCTCGCAGCCATCGGGAGTCCGGAATACGACAATGCTCCTGTTCGTCCAGAACAAGGCCTGCTCGCTATTCGCAAGGAATTAAATCTCTTTGCCAATATTCGTCCTGTACGGATTTTTGACGCCTTGAAACACTTGTCTCCTTTGAAACCAGAGCGTATCGAGGGTGTCGACTTCGTGGTCGTGCGTGAATTGACAGGTGGGATTTATTTTGGAGAGCATATCTTGAAAGAAGATACAGCGCGCGATATCAACGATTACAGTGCAGAAGAAATCCGTCGGATTATGCGCCAAGCCTTCAAGATCGCGCAAGGACGTGGCAAGAAAGTGACCAGTATCGATAAGCAAAATGTCCTTGCAACTTCTAAATTGTGGCGCCTAGTGGCAGAAGAAGTTGCGAAAGAATTTCCAGATGTGACCTTAGAGCACCAGCTTGTCGATAGTGCGGCCATGATCATGATTACCAATCCAGCCCGCTTTGATGTTGTAGTGACAGAGAATCTATTCGGAGATATCTTATCTGATGAATCGAGCGTACTTCCAGGAACACTAGGCGTGATGCCATCTGCTAGTCATTCTGAACAAGGACCAAGTATGTACGAACCGATTCATGGTTCAGCACCTGATATTGCTGGTCAAGGCATTGCCAATCCAATTTCCATGATCCTGTCCGTTGCCATGATGCTCCGAGACAGTTTTGGAGAAACAGCAGGTGCAGAAATGATCGAAGAAGCTGTCAATCAAACCTTGAATCAAGGAATCTTGACACGGGATCTAGGTGGTAAGGCTTCTACTGCAGAGATGACTGCAGCCATTATTGGGAATCTCTAAAATGACATGGAGAGATCGCTGTTTAGTTCTTATTGCTATTTGGAATAGTATCGTATTTCTGACCTATGGTTTAGATAAACGAAAAGCTATCCAAAAGAGGTGGCGGATTCCTGAAAAGGTCCTGTTACTTGAGAGCTGGCTGCTTGGTGGATTCGGAGCTCTACTAAGTGGATATCTCTTTCACCACAAGGTGCGGAAATGGTATTTTCAAGCTACCTGGTGGGGCAGTAGCCTTCTTTTAGCAGGTGCCCTCTTTCTAATCCTTCAATGGATTTCCTAACAAGAAGATAAATGGAGAAAGACGATGAGTGGAAAATCTATCTTTGATAAACTTTGGGCCCGCCACGTGATTACAGGAGTGGAAGGACAACCCCAACTCATGTATGTGGACCAACACTACATTCACGAAGTGACGAGTCCGCAAGCCTTTCAAGGATTACGGGACGCAGGACGCAAGGTCCGACGACCTGATTTAACCTTTGGAACCTTTGATCACAATGTTCCAACGGTCAATATTTTTGATATTCGAGATGTGATTTCAAAAGCCCAGATTGATAAATTAGCTGAGAATGTGGTGGACTTTGGGATTGATCATGCAGCCCATGGTTCTGCTAAGCAAGGAATCGTTCATATGGTGGGCCCTGAAACCGGTCGGACCCAGCCTGGAAAATTTATTGTCTGTGGAGACAGCCATACCGCAACCCACGGAGCTTTTGGTGCCATTGCCTTTGGGATTGGAACCAGTGAAGTGGAGCATGTCTTTGCTACCCAAACCATCTGGCAAGTCAAACCAAAGAAAATGTTGGTTGAATTCACCGGAACCCCACAAAAAGGGATCTATTCAAAGGATTACATCCTAGCTTTGATAGCGCGCTACGGTGTTGCTTGTGGAGTTGGCTATGTCGTAGAGTATCGGGGAGAAGCAATTGATCGCTTGACCATGGAAGAACGCATGACCATCTGTAACATGTCAATCGAGTTCGGATCCAAAATGGGGATCATGAATCCAGATGAGACGACTTTTGACTACCTCCGGGGACGCGAATGTGTGCCAGATGATTTTGAGGCTGCAGTAGCTGATTGGAAGACTCTGGTAAGTGATGACGACGCCGTTTATGATAAGGTCATCCGTATGGATGTATCTGATCTTGCTCCGATGGTGACTTGGGGAACCAACCCTTCTATGGGAGTGGACTTCGAGACTCCTTTTCCAGAGATTCGCGACATGAATGATGAACGGGCTTATCATTATATGGATCTAGAACCTGGTCAAAAACCAGCAGACATTGAATTAGGCTATATCTTTATCGGTTCTTGTACCAATGCGCGTCTCAGCGATTTGGAGTTGGCAGCCAAGTTTGTGAAAGGCAAAAAAATTGCGCCAAACTTAACTGCTATTGTGGTACCTGGCTCTCGTCCGGTTAAGCAAGCTGCCGAAAAATTAGGCTTAGACAAGATCTTCATGGATGCGGGCTTTGAATGGCGTGATCCAGGATGCTCCATGTGTCTAGGAATGAACCCAGACAAGGTTCCAGATGGGGTCCACTGTGCTTCTACTAGCAACCGGAACTTTGAAGATCGTCAAGGATTTGGAGCCAAAACCCATCTCTGTAGCCCAGCAATGGCCGCTGCAGCAGCAATAGCTGGTCGCTTTGTCGACGTGCGCCAAATGCCGGAAGTCGAGTAAAAGGAGGAAGCATGGAGAAATTTACCATTTATACGGGAACTACGGTTCCCTTGATGAACGATAATATTGATACTGACCAAATCCTCCCCAAGCAATTCTTAAAGTTAATTGATAAAAAAGGTTTTGGGAAATACCTCATGTATGCTTGGCGCTATTTGGATGACCAATACACCGAGGATCCAGATTTTATCTTTAACAAGCCAGAATACCGCAAGGCAACCATTTTGATCACTGGTGACAATTTTGGGGCTGGGTCCTCTCGGGAGCACGCAGCCTGGGCTTTAGCTGATTATGGCTTTAAAGTCGTTATCGCCGGATCCTTCGGAGATATCCATTACAATAATGAGCTCAATAATGGCATGCTGCCGATTGTCCAACCACTAGAGGTTCGTCAAAAATTGGCAAGTTTGAAGCCGACAGATCCAGTGACGGTGGATTTGGAAGAGCAGAAGATCATCTCTCCCGTTGGAGAGTTTCACTTTGAGATCGATCAAGATTGGAAGCACAAATTGCTCAACGGGTTGGATGATATCGGGATTACGCTTCAGTATGAAGACTTGATTGCAGCTTATGAGAAGAACCGGCCAGCTTACTGGCAATGATAAAATTGTATATCGAATTACGAATTTTCTGAAAATATATTGAATTTGAGACTATTTTTTGATACAATACTAAAAAGAATAGAAAAGGAAAGAGACTTATGACAAAACACATTCAATGGGACGGACAACTTTCACAAGAAGGATTTGATATTCTTAAAGGAGAGGGTGGCTGTATCGTCTGCCCTACCAAAGTTGGCTACATCATCATGACCAGTGACAAGGCTGGCTTGGAACGGAAATTCGAAGCCAAAGACCGCAACCGCAACAAACCAGGTGTGGTTCTCTGCGGAAGTATGGATGAACTTCGTGCTCTTGCGCAATTGAATCCTGAAATTGAAGCCTTCTACCAAAAACATTGGGATGAAGATATCTTGCTTGGTTGTATCCTTCCTTGGCGTGAAGATGCCTATGCAAAATTGCAAGCTTTCGGAGATGGACGTGAAGAACTCATGACAGACGTTCGTGGAACTTCATGCTTTGTCATCAAATTTGGTAAAGCTGGTGAGCAAATCGCCAAAGAAATGTGGGAAAAAGAAGGCAAAATGGTTTACGCTTCTTCAGCCAACCCTTCCGGTAAAGGTAACCGCGGGAAGGTTGAAGGAATCGGTGAGCGTATCGAAGGTGCTGTGGACTTGGTCATCGAAGCCGATGATTATGTAGCTTCTATCCAACCTGACAAGACCATTGAAACTCGCTATGAACAAGGTGTGATGGTCTCTATGGTTGATGCGGAAGGAAAATTGATCCCAGAACAAGGAGCAGGTAGCCGTTCTGTCAATACGTGTCCAGTTGTGATCCGTAAAGGATTGGATATCGATAAGATCATGATGCACTTATCTGATCATTTCAACTCTTGGAACTACCGCCAAGGGGAATACTATTAAGAAACAGAAAAAAGCATTCCATTTGGGATGCTGTTTTTGTGAAAGGTTAAAAGATGGTATAATAGAGTCAAACGATGTTCCATTAGAAGAGGAGTTAGTATGGTCTCCAGAAAAGCATTTATCGACAAAGCCAATCAGGAAGGTTTTTCCTTCAACATCCAAATCCCATGGTGGCGGTACAATAACTTCAAGTCATTGGTTTGGAGAAAAAGGCTCTCTGAGGAGCAACTCTATCAGATTTTTCTTTTACTTTGTAGAGAGGTAGAACACCGGCAAATGAAAGTAGTAGCGGATAAGAGGAAGTATCAGACTGGATTTTATGTAGCTGCATGCAATGGTCGGGAGTTTCGCTTTGAGTTTGCTTTCAAAAAGAACCAAGAACTAAGAGTTTATAATTTATTTGAGACTGTCAATGGTCGTAAGAAACTAACCTTGATGGACCTGCTTGATTACATAATGGATTAACTATGAATAGAAACAATCATTGTTTACGTTAGATTGACAAAAGAAAGAGTGGTTCTATGATTTCAAGAGATGCATTTTTAGAAAGAATCAATCAGGAGGGCTTCTCATTTAGTATTGACATCCCGCGCAGAAATTTTTCGGATTTTACATCATTAGTTCGGAGAAGAAGAATTTCAGAAGAAGACCTCTATCAGCTGTTTTATAACTATTGTCAGGAGCTAGAAAACTGTTTGAAAGAAGCAGGGGAGACACGACGCTTGCTCTTCAATAAATTTCCAGTTAGTCCTGTTCATGATAAATATAAAACAAAATTTGATACAGTGGCACCGAATAGACGCGAATTCCGCTTTGAGTTTGTCTTTAGCAATGACAATCGTTTAAAAGTTTATCACATGATCGAAACTGTTAATGGTCGTAGGAAAAAAACACCTATGGAAATACTGATGGACCTAGTCGATGCTTTATAATGAGGATCTGTTCAAAAGTATAAGGGGGATCAAATCAAAAAAACTAGAGCATGCGCTCTAGTTTTTTGGTTGTTGATGGGTGATGTTCTTTCCCCAAGGGATGAGATTTTCTTTTTTCTCTTTGATCCGTTGGATATTGTCCTTGTGACGAAGAATGATCAAGGTTGCTAGGGCCAAGACAATGATTGTAAAAAGCGGATCATAGCTGTTCAAGATCCATCCAGTCAAAGGAAGAAGGAGAACCGAAAGAATGGCGAGTAGCGCAACAGTAACACTCGAAAACGAAATCATACTGGTTAAATACAGGCTGGCTACAAAATAAACAGCTAAAATGAGTAGCAGGATAGGCGAGAAACCAAGTAAGACACCAGCACTCGTCGCCACTGCTTTTCCACCCTTGAATCCAGCAAAAACTGGGAAAGTGTGCCCCAAAACGGCTAAGAGACCAAAGACCATTGGCGAGATCCCCTGAATTCCAAAGAAAGTCGGAAGGAGAACGGCCAAAGTTCCTTTCAAGAAATCAATTGCAAAGACAATGATCCCAGCTTTCTTCCCTAAAATCCGAAAGGTATTGGTCGTTCCTGTATTGCCTGATCCATGTTCTCGTAAATTAATATTAAAAAAGACTTTCCCAATCCATAATCCCGAAGGAATGGAGCCTAACAGATAGGCTAAGATTAAAACACTTATTTCTTTCATCATACCTTCATTATATCAAAAAGCCATTGATAGAAAAAGCAAATTTTGGAGTTCAAGTGTGACATCTGAAGAAAGTGTTCAGCCAGCTTTTTGTACTGAGATATAGAAATCTCCATATAAAGAGAAAAAATTTTGCAAAATTTCCTAAAAAACTGTAATATAGAAAAGATGAACAAACAGGAGGTTCCTTGTGGCAAAAAAGGAAATCAATATTAATAATTATAATGACGATGCCATTCAGGTACTAGAAGGGTTGGATGCAGTCCGTAAACGTCCAGGGATGTATATCGGATCGACCGACGGAAATGGCTTGCATCACATGGTCTGGGAGATTGTGGATAATGCGGTCGATGAAGCCTTGTCTGGCTTTGGATCACAAATCGATGTAACGATTAATAAAGATGGTTCTCTATCGGTAGAAGACCAGGGACGTGGAATGCCGACCGGGATGCATGCTATGGGTAAACCAACCGTTGAGGTGATCTTTACAGTCCTCCACGCCGGAGGGAAGTTTGGTCAAGGAGGCTATAAGACATCTGGAGGTCTTCACGGAGTGGGATCTTCTGTCGTCAATGCCCTTTCTAGCTGGCTAGAGGTAGAAATTACCCGTGATGGAGCTGTCTACAAGCAACGTTTTGAAGATGGGGGAAAACCAGTTACGACCCTTGAAAAGATTGGCTCTGCTCCCAAGTCTAAGACAGGGACCAAGGTCACCTTCATGCCAGATCCAACCATCTTTTCAACGACGGATTTCAAATTCAATACCATTGCTGAGCGAATCAAAGAATCAGCCTTCTTGCTGAAGGACGTGACGCTGACGCTGACCGATCTCCGCAAGGAAGAAGACAACCATGTGGCCTTTCATTATGAAAATGGTGTCCAAGATTTCGTAGAGTACTTGAACGAAGACAAGGAAACTTTGACACCTGTTCTCTACTTTAGTGGCGAATCAGATGGTTTCCAGGTAGAAGTGGCTATGCAATACAATGATGGCTACTCAGATAATATCTTGTCCTTCGTTAATAATGTCCGCACCAAAGATGGGGGAACCCACGAGACAGGTCTGAAGTCAGCCATTACCAAGGCCATGAACGACTATGCAAGAAAGACAGGACTTCTCAAGGAAAAAGACAAAAATCTGGAAGGATCAGACTACCGCGAAGGTTTGTCTGCTGTTCTTTCAATCTTGGTCCCAGAAGCTCATTTGCAGTTTGAAGGGCAAACCAAAGACAAATTAGGAAGTCCCTTGGCTCGTCCAGTCGTTGATAGCATTGTTTCTGATAAATTGACCTTCTTCCTCATGGAAAATGGAGAGTTGGCTTCTAATCTCATTCGTAAGGCTATTAAGGCCCGTGATGCGCGTGAAGCAGCTCGAAAAGCGCGGGATGAAAGCCGAAATGGCAAGAAGAGCAAAAAGGACAAAGGACTTTTATCTGGTAAATTGACACCAGCCCAGTCTAAAAATCCTAAGAAAAATGAACTCTATCTAGTCGAAGGAGACTCTGCTGGCGGTTCTGCCAAACAAGGACGGGACCGTAAGTTCCAAGCGATTCTCCCTCTTCGTGGGAAGGTTCTCAATACTGAGAAAGCCAATATGAGTGATATTCTCAAGAACGAGGAAATCAACACCATGATCTACACCATTGGTGCAGGAGTTGGGGCAGATTTCTCTGTGGAAGATGCCAACTACGATAAGATCATTATCATGACCGATGCGGATACAGATGGTGCCCACATTCAGACCCTTCTCTTAACCTTCTTCTATCGCTATATGCGACCTTTGGTAGAAGCTGGACATGTCTACATTGCGCTTCCTCCTCTTTATAAGATGTCGAAAGGCAAAGGCAAGAAAGAAGAAGTAGCCTATGCTTGGACAGATAGCGAATTAGAAGAGTTGCGTCGGACCTTTGGCCGTGGAGCAACCCTCCAACGGTACAAAGGGTTGGGGGAAATGAATGCGGATCAGCTTTGGGAAACGACCATGAATCCAGAAACTCGTACCCTGATCCGTGTCACCATTGATGATTTAGCGCGTGCAGAACGCCGTGTCTCCGTCCTTATGGGAGATAAGGCTGCACCACGTCGTCAATGGATTGAAGATAACGTTAAGTTTACCTTAGAAGAAAATACAGTTTTTTAATCACTTTCTACTTATAAATTAAATAAGCTGGGATGTAGAAATGGTAAGGAATCGACATGAGAACTGATACAGAAATGATGAATCTGATTTTGCAGATAGCTGAGTCCTTGCAAGTGGAAGCAGTGGCCTTATCCGGTTCGCGAGTCAATCCTCGGGCACCCAAAGACGAGTTTCAAGATTATGATGTGGTCTATATCGTTGATGATCTAGAAGACCTGATTTCAGATTTATCCTGGTTGGATCAGTACGGAAATCGACTCATCGAACAGCACAACCGACTGGGACATCGTCGTCTGTATCTCATGCTCTTTGAAGACGGCAACCGTATCGATTTGACCCTCTGTCCCAAGGAGTCTATCCAAGAGTGGGTGGACAGCGAAGCAAATTTTGAAGTTATAAAAGACGACAAAGGTTTGTTTGAAGCCTATCAGCCTAATTCCAAGCGCTATTGGACCGTTCCGCCTACTGAAGAGGAATTTGCAGCATCCTGCAATGAATTTTGGTGGGTATCGGCTTATGTCGTAAAGGCCATTCGAAGAAATCAGCTTATTTATGCGACCGACCACCTCTATGGCATTTGTCAGCAAGAACTTTTCAAGGTCTTAGCTTGGCAGGTGACAAGCGATAGGGGAGTAGTTGACATCGGAAAGAACTACAAGCACCTCTTCCAGTATCTACCAGCTGAGCAAGAGAAGGAGTACTCAGCTTTGCTTGATTTATCTAGTTTCGATAAAATCACTAAGTCTTTATTTGCTACCATGGGGCTATTCAATCGAGAAGCTCAAATTCTGGCCCAAAAGATGGGGTTTACTTACGATAAGGAAGTAGCAGAAAAAATGACTTCTTATGCTAAAGAGAAACTTTCTAATCATTAATGAATCTATTTTAAACATCAGAAAGGAACGTTTGGTTACTTGGTGTGACTGAATTCCTTTTTCTACAAAAGACTACTCAACATTCTTTGAAAGGAGTTGAACACGCCCTGAGTGCTGTGTGAAAAAGATAAATTTCTTATTTTCACTTTGTATTTTACGGGCTTTGTATCTTATGTCTAATATTCAAAATATGTCCTTGGAGGACATCATGGGGGAGCGCTTTGGTCGCTACTCCAAATACATTATTCAAGAACGGGCTCTTCCTGATATTCGGGATGGCTTGAAACCAGTTCAACGGCGGATTCTTTATTCGATGAATAAGGATGGCAATACCCATGACAAGGGCTACCGCAAGTCTGCCAAGTCTGTTGGTAATATCATGGGGAATTTCCACCCTCACGGGGACATTTCCATCTATGATGCCATGGTCCGCATGTCTCAGGACTGGAAAAATCGTGAGATCCTAGTCGAAATGCACGGAAACAATGGTTCCATGGACGGTGATCCACCGGCAGCCATGCGTTATACGGAAGCTCGTTTGTCTGAAATTGCGGGTTATCTTTTGCAAGATATCGAAAAGAATACAGTGCCTTTTGCCTGGAACTTTGATGATACGGAAAAAGAGCCAACGGTTTTGCCGGCAGCCTTTCCAAACCTCTTGGTCAATGGGGCAACAGGGATTTCAGCTGGTTACGCGACAGACATTCCGCCACACAACCTTGCTGAAGTCATTGATGCCGTGGTCTATATGATCGACCATCCATCTGCCAAGGTAGACAAGCTCATGGAGTTTCTACCTGGACCGGATTTCCCAACTGGTGCCATTATCCAAGGCCGGGATGAGATTAAGAAAGCCTATGAAACTGGTAAGGGTCGGGTGGTTGTCCGCTCTAAAACCGAGATTGAGCAGCTCAAAGGAGGCAAGCAGCAAATTGTTGTTACCGAGATCCCTTATGAGATCAACAAGGCTGTCTTGGTCAAGAAAATTGATGATGTCCGTGTCAACAACAAGGTTGCTGGTATCGCTGAGGTTCGGGATGAGTCTGACCGAGATGGTCTTCGTATTGCCATTGAGCTCAAAAAAGATGCCAATGCAGACTTGATCTTGAACTACTTGTTCAAGTATACGGACTTGCAGGTCAACTATAACTTCAATATGGTGGCGATTGACAATTATACCCCTCGTCAAGTGGGGATTATACCGATTCTCTCTAGCTACATTGCTCACCGTCGGGATATCATTGTCGCTCGCTCGCGCTTTGATAAGGAAAAGGCAGAACGACGGCTCCACATCGTAGAGGGCTTGATCCGCGTGATTTCCATCCTCGATGAAGTCATTGCCTTGATCCGCGCTTCTGAAAACAAGGCAGATGCCAAGGAAAACCTCAAGGTCAGCTACGATTTCACGGAAGAACAAGCAGAAGCTATTGTTACTTTGCAATTGTACCGTTTGACCAATACGGATATCGTGACATTGGAAGAAGAGCATGCCAGTCTCAAGGAGCAAATCGCGACCTTGGCAGCCATCATTGGGGATGAACGGACTATGTTTAACCTCATGAAGAAGGAATTGCGTGAAGTCAAGAAGCTCTTTGGTAACCCTCGTCGCAGTGAGTTGCAAGACACTGCTAAAACGATTGAGATCGATACAGCTAGTCTGATCGTTGAAGAGGAAACCTTCGTCAGCGTGACCCGTGCGGGTTACATTAAACGGACCTCTCCTCGTTCCTTCAATGCGTCGACAGTGGAAGAAGTCGGTAAGCGGGACGACGATGAATTGATTTTCGTAGAGCCTGCTAAGACCACTCAGCATCTCTTACTCTTTACCAACTTGGGGAATGCCATTTATCGACCAATTCACGAATTGACAGATACCAAGTGGAAGGATATCGGAGAGCACCTCAGTCAAACCTTGACCAATTTCGAGCAAGAGGAAGAAATTCTCTTTGCGGAGATTGTGGATCAGTTTGAGGGAGTTACCTACTTTGCAGCAACCCAACAAGGTCAAATCAAGCGCTTTGAACGCAAGGAATTGAGCCCATGGCGGACTTATCGTTCTAAATCGACTAAGTATGCTAAGCTAAAAGATCAAGACGACCGTATCGTAGCAGTTGCGCCAGTTGTTCTTGAAGATATCATGATCATTACTAAAAATGGGTATGGGTTGCGCTTCAATGTTGAGGAGGTCCCTGTCGTAGGAGCCAAAGCAGCAGGGGTCAAAGCCATTAACCTCAAAGATGGGGACCAAGTTGTGGCCGTCTTTAAGTCAACGACGCCAAGCATGTACATTCTGACTCATAGAGGTAGTCTGAAACGGATGTTACAAGACGATATTCCTGTGACCAGTCGGGCCAAACGGGGACTACAGGTCTTGCGTGAGTTGAAAAATAAACCACACCGCGTCTTCAAGGCAGGTCCAGTCTTCACTGACCAGGGAGATTTTGATCTCTTTACGAGCCAAGATGAAGTGGCAGAACAAGATCAAATTCTTCAGATCACTTCTACAACAGGGCAGGTGACAGAAATTGATTTGACGCAATTAAGCATTTCTGAAAGAACAAGCAATGGATCCTTTGTCAACGATACCATTTCGGATCAAGAAGTTTTTTCAGCTACCATCAAATAAAAGAAAGCGTCGGTCCATTCTAGGACTGACTTTCTTTAAAAATAAATTTTCTGAAAATTGAAAATTTCGCTTGAAATTCTCATGAAATGGTGTACAATAGTGTACATAGATTGAGAAACTGAATCGACCTGCATCAGATCGACTAGGAATAGAAAGAATTAAAAGGAGCATTATCATGACAGTATCACTTGATTGGGAAAACCTTGGCTTTTCATATATGAAATTACCTTATCGCTATTTGGCATATTATCGCAATGGAGCTTGGGAAAAAGGGGAATTGACAGAAGATGCGACTTTGCATTTGTCCGAATCTTCTCCAAGTTTGCATTACGGTCAGCAAGCCTTTGAAGGGTTGAAAGCCTACCGTACAAAAGATGGAAGTATCCAATTGTTCCGTCCAGATCAAAACGCTAAACGTTTGCAACGCACAGCAGATCGGTTGCTGATGCCTCAAGTACCTGTTGACATGTTTGTAGATGCTTGTAAGGCAGTGGTAAAAGCCAATGAAGAGTATGTTCCACCATATGGTACAGGAGCTACCCTTTACCTTCGTCCACTTTTGATTGGGGTTGGTGATATTATTGGTGTGCATCCAGCAGATGAGTATATCTTTACCATCTTTGCCATGCCTGTCGGTAACTATTTTAAAGGTGGTTTGGTCCCAACGAACTTCTTGATTCAAGATGAGTATGACCGTGCTGCACCACATGGTACAGGGGCTGCAAAAGTTGGTGGGAACTACGCAGCTAGTATGTTGCCAGGTAAGATTGCGCATGATCGTAACTTCTCTGACGTGATTTACCTCGATCCAGCGACTCACACCAAGATTGAAGAAGTTGGTTCTGCAAACTTCTTTGGTATCACTGCTAATAACGAATTTGTGACGCCATTGAGTCCGTCTATTTTGCCATCGATCACCAAGTACTCTTTGCTTTACTTGGCAGAACACCGTCTTGGTATGACACCAATTGAAGGGGATGTCTTTATTAATGAGCTGGATCGCTTTGTAGAAGCAGGAGCTTGTGGTACCGCAGCTGTCATCTCTCCGATCGGAGGTGTTCAACACGGTGATGACTTCCATGTCTTCTATTCTGAAACAGAAGTAGGTCCTATCACACGTAAGCTCTATGACGAGTTGACCGGTATCCAATTTGGCGATGTCGAAGCGCCAGAAGGATGGATTGTCAAAGTCGATTAAACCGAAAGCATCTGAGATAAAAGTGTCCAGGCTTCAATGAGAACGAGTCTTAACGAAGGACGTAGTAGCTAAAGTTTCTCTTCATTCGCTTTTAGGCTCAAAAGAGTGCCGAATGACCTTTTCGGGGGTGGGAGAAAGAAGGAATTTCTAACTAAATTCTTTCTGCCCACTCCCTTTTCTCTTGCGTCATCAAGAGAATTTTTGTAAAATAGAAAAAGTGAAAAGAGGGTTGAAATGAGTAAAAAAGATAAGAAAATTGAGATTCAAATCGTTGATAGTAAAGTAACCGTCGGAAAAGACACTTTTGATGGATTCACTTTGTCCATTGGCAAGAAAACGATTGGTGAAATTGCAGACATGGGTGGGCAATTTGCCATTATCAAAAATGGAAATGTGGATTCTCTTTACAAAAAACTTGAAAAAGCCGTTGAAATTTTGATAGAAAATTATAATTTGAATAAATAAGGGCTTGCAATCATAATAAATCAATGGTATAATAGATCCTGTTGATTTATATGGAGAGATAGCGAAGAGGCTAAACGCGGCGGACTGTAAATCCGCTCCTTCGGGTTCGGGGGTTCGAATCCCTCTCTCTCCATTTCATTCATGGGGTATAGCCAAGCGGTAAGGCAAGGGACTTTGACTCCCTCATGCGTTGGTTCGAATCCAGCTACCCCAGTTCTTAGGTAATATCAGATAAGTGATAAAATATCTATCCAGGTATTTTATTTCTTTATAGGATGAGTCGTTAAAGATTGTAGATGATCTCATTGCGAGTGCTTGCTTAGGAAAAATAATTATAAGTATGTCAAGTTTTAGAAAACTTGATTGTTGGAGGATTTTTTAGATGAATGAATTTGAAGATTTGCTAAACAGTGTTAGCCAAGTTGAACCAGGTGACGTTGTTACTGCTGAAGTATTGACAGTTGACGCGAACCAAGCTAACGTTGCAATCTCTGGAACTGGTGTCGAAGGTGTCTTGACTCTTCGCGAATTGACAAACGATCGTGATGCTGACATCAACGACTTGGTAAAACCAGGTGAAACACTTGAATTGCTTGTTCTTCGTCAAGTAGTTGGTAAAGATACTGATACAGTAACTTACCTTGTATCTAAAAAACGTTTGGAAGCTCGCAAAGCATGGGACAAATTGGTTGGACGTGAAGAAGAAGTTGTTACTGTTAAAGGAACTCGCGCTGTTAAGGGCGGACTTTCAGTAGAATTTGAAGGACTTCGTGGATTTATTCCAGCTTCAATGCTTGATACTCGTTTTGTACGTAACACTGAACGTTTCGTAGGTCAAGAATTTGATGCTAAAATCAAAGAAGTAGATCCAAAAGAAAACCGCTTTATCCTTTCACGTCGTGAAGTTGTTGAAGCTGAATCAGCTGCAGCACGCGCAGAAGTATTTGGTAAATTGAACGTTGGTGATGTCGTAACTGGTAAAGTTGCACGTATCACAAGCTTCGGTGCCTTCATTGACCTTGGTGGTGTTGATGGATTGGTTCACTTGACAGAATTGTCACACGAACGCAACGTATCACCTAAATCAGTTGTAACTGTTGGTGAAGAAATCCAAGTGAAAGTTCTTGACTTGAACGAAGAAGAAGGTCGTGTATCACTTTCATTGAAAGCTACAACCCCTGGACCTTGGGATGGCGTTGAACAAAAATTGGCTGCTGGTGATGTTATCGAAGGAACTGTTAAACGTTTGACTGACTTCGGTGCATTCGTTGAGGTATTGCCAGGTATCGACGGACTTGTACACATCTCACAAATTTCACACAAACGTGTTGAAAATCCAAAAGATGTTCTTAAAGTTGGACAAGAAGTAACTGTTAAAGTTCTTGAAGTAAATGCTGCAGATGAACGTGTATCACTTTCTATCAAAGCTCTTGAAGAACGTCCAGCTCAAGAAGAAGGCGAAAAACAAGAAAAACGTCAATCTCGCCCACGTCGTCCAAAACAAGAAAAACGCGACTTTGATCTTCCAGAAACTCAAACTGGATTCTCAATGGCTGACTTGTTTGGCGATATCGAATTGTAATATTCAAAAAGCTTACCTCTCGGTAAGCTTTTTTTACTTGTAAAATTCTCGAGAATTTGATATACTATAACAGTTGCCACCCTTAGTGTAATGGATATCACGTAAGATTCCGGTTCTTGAGATGGGGGTTCGATTCCCTCAGGGTGGATGATTCATAACGAGGCTCCTCGGAGTCTTTTTTGCTCTTTCTTGGAGGAACATGCAATGACAGTAAAATTAATCGCCCATACCTTGATTGAGAAAGACGGGAAGTATCTGCTTATCAAACGCTCGAAAATAAAGCGAGGTCTCCCTAATGTCTATCCATCTTATTGGGATATTCCAGGTGGAAGTGTAGAAGAGAATGAATTGCCCAGAGAGGCTGCTCTACGTGAGGCTATTGAGGAGGTTAATCAAAAGCTTCGGATTAATAAGATTATCCACGAAGATAGTCAATTTGATGCCAGCAAAGATACTGTCTTTACACGCCTAGTTTATGCTGGCGAGATTTTGGAAGAGCGTGATTTTATATTAGATCCAGAAGAGCATACAGACTTTAAATGGATTTCTTCTTTGAAAGACATAGAGAGCAATCTCGTTGTGCCTTATTTGCTTGAAATCCTTGCTGACAAATCCAAATAAAGCAGCTAAAAAACATCCCCTTTTAATAAGGAGATGTTTTTTTCTTAGTTTTTAGAAGCTTCTTGGAATTCAGGGTTTTTCCATGCTTCATCAATGATTGCTTGCAATTCATCAGCAGAAGCTTTCATTTTTTGTTGTTCTGCATCGTTCAATGGGATGTTCACTGGACGTACAATACCGTGTGCACCTACGATGGCAGGTTGACCGATAAAGACGTTGCTAACACCATATTGACCTTCTTGGAATACAGAAAGTGGAAGTACTGCATTTTCATCATCAAGGATTGCTTTAGTGATACGAGCAAGGGCAACAGCGATACCGTAGTATGTAGCACCTTTTTTGTTGATGATAGTGTAAGCAGCATCACGAACGCCTTCAAACAATTCGATCAATTCAGTTTCTTGAACGTTTTGAGTGTCTTTAAGGAATTCTTCAAGGTTTACACCAGCGATGTTAGCGTGTGACCATACAGCGAATTCTGAGTCTCCATGTTCACCCATGATGTAGGCGTGCACTGAACGAGCATCAACGTCCAATTTTTCAGCAAGTGCTTGACGGAAACGAGCTGAGTCAAGAGAAGTACCAGAACCGATAACGCGTTCTTTAGGGAATCCTGAGAATTTCCATGTAGAGTATGTCAAAACGTCAACTGGGTTAGCAGCTACAAGGAAGATACCGTTAAATCCTGATTCAATAACTTGTGTTACGATTGATTTGTTAATGGCAAGGTTTTTACCAACAAGATCAAGGCGAGTTTCACCTGGTTTTTGAGGAGCACCTGCAGTAATTACAACAAGGTCAGCATCCGCACAGTCAGCGTACTCAGCCGCATAGATCTTCTTAGGTGAAGTGAAGGCAAGGGCGTGGCTAAGGTCAAGCGCATCTCCGACAGCTTTTTCGTGCAATTGAGGAATTTCGATAATTCCAAGCTCTTGTGCAATTCCTTGGTTGACAAGTGCAAATGCATAAGATGAACCTACGGCACCGTCACCGACAAGGATAACTTTTTTGTGTTGTTTAGTCAAATCCATGAGTCTAAACGTCTCCTTCATTTTTTTTTGAGATAGATTCTCATACGACTTCATTCTACCACTTTTGAAAGTCTTTGTCATCTGAAACAGTATGAATCCTTGATGTAAACGTTTTTACGTTTGTGTTCCTAAGAAGAAAAATAGGCTAAAATGTGTTATAATAGTATGGTGAATTAAGTAAAGAGAGGCATTTTTTGAATGCAGGATAATAATCTAATTGATGTGAATTTAACATCAGAAATGAAGACGAGTTTTATCGATTATGCGATGAGTGTTATCGTAGCTCGTGCCCTACCTGATGTTCGGGATGGTTTAAAACCCGTTCACCGTCGTATTTTGTATGGTATGAATGAATTGGGTGTTACGCCAGATAAACCACATAAGAAGTCAGCCCGTATCACAGGGGATGTTATGGGTAAATACCACCCACACGGGGATTTCTCTATTTATGAAGCCATGGTTCGGATGGCGCAATGGTGGAGTTATCGCTACATGTTAGTGGACGGTCATGGAAACTTTGGTTCTATGGACGGTGATGGCGCCGCTGCTCAACGGTATACAGAAGCCCGTATGAGTAAGATTGCTCTTGAAATGTTGCGGGATATCAATAAAAATACAGTTGATTTCGCTGATAACTATGATGCTAGCGAGCGCGAACCTTTGGTCTTACCTGCACGTTTCCCTAACCTTCTCGTCAATGGTGCTACTGGTATTGCCGTTGGGATGGCAACCAATATTCCTCCTCACAATTTGGGAGAAACCATTGATGCAGTGAAGCTGATGATGGATAATCCGGAGGTAACGACCCGTGAACTTATGGAAGTTCTTCCTGGTCCAGATTTTCCGACAGGTGCTTTGGTCATGGGGAAATCAGGTATCCACAAAGCCTATGAAACAGGAAAAGGATCAATCGTTCTTCGTTCTCGTACAGAGATTGAAGTGACCAAGAGTGGCCGTGAACGGATTGTTGTTACTGAGTTCCCTTATATGGTCAATAAAACCAAGGTGCACGAGCACATCGTTCGCTTGGTGCAAGAAAAACGGATCGAAGGGATTACAGCTGTACGTGATGAATCAAACCGTGAAGGGGTTCGTTTTGTGATTGAGGTCCGCCGAGATGCTTCGGCTAACGTTATTTTGAACAACCTCTTTAAGATGACACAAATGCAAACCAATTTTGGATTCAATATGTTGGCGATCCAAAATGGAGTTCCAAAGGTTCTTTCTCTTCGCCAAATTTTAGGTGCTTATATTGAGCACCAGAAAGAAGTGGTGACTCGACGGACCATCTTTGATAAAGAAAAAGCGGAAGCACGTGCCCATATCTTAGAAGGTTTGCTCATCGCCTTGGATCACATCGATGAAGTGATCCGGATTATCCGCAATAGCCAGACAGACGCTGAAGCACAAGCTGAATTGATGTCTAAATTCAAGCTTTCTGAACGTCAAAGTCAAGCCATTTTGGACATGCGTCTTCGTCGTTTGACCGGTTTGGAACGAGACAAGATCCAGAGTGAATATGACGACTTGGTTGCCCTGATTGCTGATTTGGCTGATATTTTGGCTAAACCAGAGCGTGTGGCGACTATCATCAAGGAAGAATTAGAAGAAGTCAAACGCAAGTTTGGCGATGCTCGTCGAACTGAGTTGATGGTAGGGGAAGTTCTTTCTCTTGAAGATGAGGACTTGATTGAAGAAACAGATGTCTTAATTACCCTTTCTAATAAAGGATACATCAAACGTTTGGACCAAGCTGAATTTACTGCACAAAAACGTGGTGGACGTGGGGTCCAAGGAACCGGTGTGAAGGACGATGACTTTGTTCGTGAATTGGTTTCTACGAGCACCCATGATCATTTGCTCTTCTTTACCAATAAGGGGCGTGTCTATCGTCTGAAAGGTTATGAGATTCCAGAATATGGCCGGACAGCTAAAGGATTACCAATCGTCAACCTCTTAAAATTGGACGAAGGTGAATCGATTCAAACCATTATCAATGTGGAGCAAGATCGCAGTGATGAGTCTTATCTCTTCTTTACGACGCGACAAGGTGTAGTCAAGCGCACTAACGTAGCAGAATTTTCAAATATCCGTCAGAACGGTCTGAAAGCTCTGAACCTACGGGACGAGGATGAATTGATCAATGTCTTCCTTACAGATGGCAATACTGACGTCATTATCGGTACCAAATATGGATATTCAGTCCGCTTTAATGAGGCAGTAGTTCGGAATATGGGACGTTCTGCTACAGGTGTACGTGGTGTGAATCTCCGTGATGGAGACAAGGTTGTTGGGGCAAGTGTTATTACCGACCAGGACGAAGTATTGGTCATTACTGAAAAAGGGTATGGTAAGCGGACGATAGCTGGCGAATACCCAACCAAGGGCCGTGGTGGTAAAGGAATCAAAACAGCCAATATTACAGAGAAAAATGGTCCGTTAGCTGGTCTTTTAACCGTTAAAGGGGATGAAGATCTGATGATCATTACCGATACCGGAGTTATGATCCGGACAGGTGTGGCTGACATTTCTCAAACGGGTCGTTCGACTCAGGGTGTGAAAGTCATGAGACTGGATCAGGATGCGAAAATTGTGACCTTTACAACTGTCCAGCCTGATGAAAAAGATGAAGAAGTAGTGGAAGAAAACGAATAGATAAGGGGACAGCATGTCACGCAAAAGAAAAAAGAAAAAGAGTTTACGCAATACTCTTATCAACATCGTTGCAACACTTTTGATTATTCTCTCGCTTCTCTTGATTTTCAATGCTCCGATCCGAAACATGATTATGGTTTGGCATACCAACCAATATCAGGTTAGCAAGGTCGATAAAAAAACCATTGATAAGAATAAAGAAGTGAAGACGAGCTTTGATTTCCAACATGTCCAGTCACTTTCGACGGAAGCTGTCATCAATGCCCAATGGCAAGCTCAAAAACTACCAGTAATTGGGGGAATTTCGATTCCTGAATTAAACATGAACCTTCCGATCTTTAAGGGGCTTGAAAATGTAGCCCTCTACTACGGAGCAGGGACCATGAAGGAAAACCAAGTCATGGGACAAGGCAATTATTCTCTTGCTAGTCACCACGTATTTGGCCTAACTGGAGCAAATGCCATGTTATTCTCACCATTAGAGAAAGCCAAGGCGGGTATGAAGATCTACATCACGGATAAAGAAAAAATCTATACTTATGTCATCTCGTCTGTTGAGACAGTGACTCCGGACCGTGTAGATGTTATTCAAGATCGTGAAGGCGTTAATGAGATCACCTTGGTGACCTGTGAGGATGCTGCAGCGACTTACCGTACGATTGTAAAAGGAAATTTGGAAACCTCTGTTGACTATGACAAGGCTCCAAAAGACATCCTGGATTCATTCAGCAAGTCTTATAATCAAATGCAACTTTAAGAAAATAAAGCCCGAGACAGAAATGTCTGGGCTTTTTCTATGTAGGAAGCTAGGAGAAATTCTTGTAAAATTGTAAGAGATTGGTAATATAATGTAAGGAACTTGTCATAATATTAAGGGAAAATCAGTATATAATAAAGGGGAAAGAGTATGATAAGGAGGTAGAATAGTGACAAAAGAGCGAATTTATCATCTCTTGCATCATTTCTATAATCTCTTAGTAAACGATTTTCCACGAAATGGTTTAATTACGAAAGGAATCTATGAAGTAGAGCAGGTCTACCAAGCTTTAGAGGCCATTCCTCAGAGCCAGGAGTACTTGATTCGCTGTGAAATTCAACAGTTTTTAAAAGAGCTTGAACAAGTTCAAACAGGTTACCAGATCCGCTTTAATAAAGATGAAGTCTTAGTGTTAGATGATTTGAAGGAAGAAATCGCCTGTAAATAATGCAAGGTCGTCGTTTTCTCTATTTATTACGAATTAATAAGTGAGGAGGAAATTATGTACGACATATCATTTATTGAACCATCTTTGCTTCCTAGAGAACGTTTGGTTTCTGAAGGGGTAGATAAGCTGAGTCATCAAGAATTGCTATCCATTCTCTTACGGACAGGTAATAAGAAAAAAAGCGTTTATGAGATTGCACAAGGTCTTTTGAGTTCGGTTAATAGTTTAAAGGAGTTAAGTCAATTAACCCTAGAGGAGCTACAGGAAATCTCAGGTATTGGCCGGGTGAAGGCCATCGAACTTCAGGCTGTGATTGAGTTTGGACGAAGGATTCATAAAGACGAATTGATGAGTTCTGAACAGATCATGAGCAGCCAGAAATTGGCCCATAAAATTCAACAGGAAATCGGCCATAAGAAACAGGAGCACCTGGTTGCCCTCTATTTAAATACGCAGAATGAAATTATTCATCAGCAGACCATTTTTATTGGAACCGTGAATCGAAGTATTGCGGAGCCACGTGAAATCCTGCATTATGCACTGAAGCACATGGCAACCTCTATCATCTTGGCTCACAATCATCCATCTGGTGCCGTATTTCCCAGTAAAAATGATGATGAAGTAACGCAACGAGTTTTAGAGGCCTGTGAAGTGATGGGTTTAACCCTATTGGATCACTTGATTGTATCTGAAGAAAACTATTATAGTTACCGTGAAGAGACAGATTATTTGGTATAAAAAAGAGAGTGGGACAGAAATCAGTAATTCGTTAGAATTCGATTTCGTCGTCCCA
>NZ_KV794429.1:125604-156975 GCF_001808745.1 Streptococcus sp. HMSC057G03 | reverse complement strand
GAGAGGCTAGGACTTTTGTCCCAGCCTCTTTTCTTGTTAATGTATAAATCTTTATTCTTCGTTTTTTCGCATGAAATAAAGGAGTGTTTGCAATTCACTGGTGAGATCGACATATTGGACGACGACGTCTTTAGGAACTGTCAGATGGACCGGAGAAAAGCTTAGAATTCCTTTGACACCGGCATCTACTAAAAGACTAGCCACTTCCTGCGCTTTAATACTTGGGACAGTTAAAATTGCTGTTTGAATGCCTTCTTTTTTGAGATTCTCTTTGATCGTAGAAATCCCATAAATGGGGATCCCATCCTTACTTTTGGTATTAATCAGTTCATGATCATCTACATCAAAAGCCATGACAATTTTCATCTTATTGCGTTCATGGAAGCGATAGTTGAGGAGCGCACTTCCCATATTTCCGATCCCCACAATAGCGACATTGGTAATAGCATTATCATTTAAGAGATCCGCAAAGAAGTTCATCAGTTTTTTTACGTCATAACCAAATCCCCGTCTTCCTAATTCACCAAAATAAGAAAAATCTCGGCGAACGGTAGCAGAGTCAATCCCAATTGCATCAGCAATTTGCTTGGAATTGGCGCGCTCTATTTTTTCAGAGTTAAAGCGTTTAAAAATGCGGTAGTAGAGCGATAAGCGTTTTGCTGTTGCGCGTGGAATTGGAGTATTTTTATCATGTTTCACAATATCACAACCTTTCCCTCTTATTGTATAGGAAGATTGTGAAAAAATCAACTATCTAAAGCGGTTTTTAAAAAATATTTTTGTCTAAAGAAAAAGCTGATGGCGATGGAGAGTTCCATCAGCATCAGCTTAGTTTTCAGCTTGTTCTACCTTTTTCAAAAAAGCATAAAGTCCATCGACTCGTCCTGTATAGGGGAGCTTTTCCCCCTTGTATTCAATGGATACGATTGAGTAAGAGTCAGGCAAGGTTACACAGCCTGAAAAAGCTAGGATACAGGCTGCAAGGTCAGGATAAGTAGTCGTTCGTTCTACTTGGTAAGCATCGATATAAGTTAGGGTTACCATATTAGGCCTCTGTTTTGTTGAAAATTTCTCTTTCGACAAGACTATCCATTAAGAAATAGAATTTTTGTTGGATAATGTCATTTTCTGGATTTTTAAAGATATTAACCAGGCGAAGTCCAGACTTGTCTGTAATATTGATCTTAAAACCTGTCAAATCTTTATTGAAAATAATTTTAAGTAGGAAGCCTTCGCCGCTATTTGGAACGGCTTCGAGCAAACGATTTAACTCGTAATTTCCAACTTTTGTAACAGCGAATGTATTGTCACGTAAGGTATATTTTTTAACATTTGGGTGTAGACTATAGGTATATTTGCAGTCTTTCAATGAAACACTTGTTTCAAAAGCCATATTGTTCTCCTATAATAAAATTTCTTTAAGTTTTGTGAGGAAGTCTTGGACCTCCTCTATGGTATTGAGTTCTGAAAAACTAATTCGAAGGGATTCTTTTAGGCGTGAGCTATCTTTTCCATAGAGCGCCTCAAGGACATGGCTGGGTTGAACTGTACCAGCGGTACAAGCAGAACCTGTAGAGACAGAAATTCCAGCAAGATCGAGTCGCATCAGTAAAACGTCATTTTGGAAACCCGGAAAGCCAAGGTTCCAAACAAATGGAAGATGATCGTCATTCGCATTTACGTAGTAGTCGTAGGCTGCTAAACCATTGACTAGCTCTTGGCCGAGTTTTTGAACCTGGTGGAAATTTTCTTCTTGATGAAGTGTAGCTTGCTGAAGCGCGGTTGCCATCCCGACAATAGAAATAAGATTTTCCGTGCTGGCTCTCATCTTACTTTCCTGATCCCCACCATGGATGAGATTATCAAAATCTGGGACGGCTGCATAAAGGAAGCCGACTCCCTTTGGTCCGTGGAATTTGTGGGCAGAAGCACTGAGAAAATCAATTCCCAACTCTTCGGGATAGACAGGGACCTTTCCGATTGCTTGGACCGCATCAACGTGAAAGGCAGCTGGATGATCTTTTAAGAATTCTCCGATTTTTTTAATCGGTAGAAGATCGCCAGTCTCGTTATTGGCAAACATGGTAGAGACAAGAATGGTATCCGGTCTAAGTGCAGCCTTGATATCACTAGCCTGAATGCGTCCATCTCTTGGTTGGACGATCGTAACTTCAAATCCGAAACGTTCTACAAGGTATTCGATGGGTTCGAGAACCGCATGGTGTTCCAAAGCGGTCGTAATGATGTGTTTGCCATCTGCTTGGTGTTTCAAGCAGTAGCCTTTTATAACGGTATTATTACTTTCTGATCCACCTGAAGTGAAGAAAATACGATTTGGAAGAGTATGGAGAGACTGAGCAATCTGCTCGCGAGATTCTCGGAGGAGTTTACTAGCCATCCGTCCATGAGCATGAAGGCTCGATGGATTTCCAAAAGTGGTCTTCATAGTTTCAGACATTTTATCAATGACTTCAGGTAGAAGGGGAGTTGTTGCGGCATTATCAAAATATATCACATTAAGACCTTATTTCTTGTGGTAGGCAAATAGAGGACTAACAGGTTTTCTTTCTTGAATGCGAACAATAGCTTCAGCGATCAGTTCGCTAGCTGTTAGATAGTTAATATTTTTTGGTGTTGGTCCATTTGGAGCAACAGAATCGGTTACTAAGATTTCTTTGATCGGAGCTTGGTCTAATAATTCAACAGCTCCTTTTACAAATAAACCATGGCTTGATACAGCATAAATTTCAGTAGCACCTTCGCGTTCGACGATTTTCGCAGCTTCTGAGAATGTCTTACCAGTATTGAGGATATCGTCAATCAAGATCGCTTTCTTATCTTTGACATCCCCGATAATATAGCCATAATCACGGTTTGCATCATCTTGCTCGTAATCAATGATCGCAATCGGTGCATCAAGATATTCAGCTAAACTACGAGCCCGTTTAACACCTGAGTTTTTAGGGCTGACGACTACAACATCAGGACCAGTTAGACCTTTGTTGATGTAGTGCTCTGCAAAAAGTGGAATGGTAAAGAGGTTATCTACGGCAATATCGAAGAAACCTTGAACTTGCACTGCATGGAGATCCAGTGTGACGACGCGATCCACCCCAGCTTTGACCAACATGTTTGCGACGAGCTTAGCTGTGATTGGTTCGCGAGGAGCAGCAGTTCGGTCTTGGCGAGCATAGCCAAAATAAGGCATGACCACATTGACGGTGTTTGCGCTAGCCCGTTGGCAAGCATCCACCATGATTAACAATTCCATCAAGTGATTGTTAACAGGAAAACTGGTTGATTGAATGATATAAATATCATATCCACGAACACTTTCCTCAATATTGACTTGGATTTCACCATCTGAAAACTGACGGGATGAAATTTTCCCAAGTGGAACCCCAGCATGATCCGCGATTTTTTGCGCAATCTCTGGGTTTGAATTGAGAGAGAAGAGCTTCATATTTTTTTTATCTGACATGTGATTCCAACCTCATTTAGATTTTTAATCTTAGCACTATTTTAGCAAAAATTTGCGATAATTTCAGCTATTTTACAATCTTTCCGCTAATCTAGCGATTTTATTTTTTGCTGCTTTGTAGACGATTCCATGCTCTTTGATGAACTGATGGAAATTTTCTTCCTGCTCAGCAGTTTCGACCTCGATTTCTAATTCATAATCTTCAGTGTCTAAATAGAGACTGTGGTCTAGTGCCACCAATCCTGCAGCTGTTTCTTTTTCGAAGCGTTCTGTTGTTAGGCTTCCCCAGACAGCGAGTTGCTCAACAGGGATTTCTTTAGATATCAAGAGGTTTTTGATTTCCCCGTCAGGAAACTGTTGGTGTTGAAGGATCGCTTCGGTTTCTTCTGGGCTGAGGTCTTGATTGTACTCGAAATGGCCAACTGCTTCAGGAACCTTGAGAGTCAATTCAGCTTGATCTGTGAAAGTACGCACCCGCAAAGCCATTTTTTCCTTACGCATGAGCTGGTCGGGGGTATCGATATAGTGATTGGTTTGGACAACCAATTCTGTATCAGCAAAAAGTGGAAGGAGGGATTGGTATTCCTCCTTATCTAGCAAGGTTTTGTATTCAATTTCTAAATGGTTCATTTTGTAGTCCTTTGCTTTTTTTCGAAAGCGATTCATGATATAATAAGAGATGTGTTTATTGTATACAAAAATGGTTCAGATTACAAGGTGGTAGGATGGCAATTGATTGGGAAAACTTCTTAGATCCTTATATCCAAGCAGTTGGGGAATTAAAAATCAAACTGCGTGGGATTCGTAAGCAATATCGTAAGCAACAAAAGCATTCTCCAATTGAGTTTGTCACAGGACGGGTCAAGCCGATTGAGAGCATCCGCGAAAAGATGATCCGAAGAAATATTTCTGAAGAAAATTTGGCTCAGGATATGCAAGATATTGCTGGTCTTCGCATCATGGTCCAGTTCGTAGATGACGTCGAAGAGATCCTAGAGGTTCTGAGACAACGGCAGGATATGCACGTGGTCCAAGAGCGAGACTACATCCGCCATAAGAAATCAAGTGGCTACCGGAGTTACCACGTTGTGGTCGAGTACCCGGTCGATACCATTGATGGAAATGAAACGATCTTAGCAGAGATTCAAATTCGGACTTTGTCCATGAATTTTTGGGCAACCATTGAACACTCGCTCAATTATAAATATAAAGGAGACTTTCCAGACGAGATCAAAAAACGCTTAGAGACGACAGCAAACCTGGCTTATCTCTTGGATGAAGAGATGGGGGCAATTCGGGATGCGATTCAGGAGGCTCAAGCCCTGTTTGATCCACTTCATCGTAAGTTAAATGATGGCGTTGGAAATAGTGATGACACAGATGAAGACTACAGGTAAAAAAGTATCCATTATTCGCAATCGCAAGCGTCAAAGTGAAGAGGTTTTTCAGCAGTTGCGCTACAAGCTTAGGAAAAATAATTTTATTTTGACGGAGAAGCATCCGGATATTGTGATTTCAATTGGTGGTGATGGGATGTTGCTATCAGCCTTTCACAAGTATGAACACCAGTTGGATCGAGTTCGCTTTGTTGGCGTCCATACCGGACACTTAGGATTCTATACGGATTACTTAGATAGTGAAATCGATAAGCTGGTTGAGAACTTAAAATATGATACTGGAGCCAAGGTTTCCTACCCCATTTTGAATGTCAAGATCACTTTTGACAATGGGGAAACCCGTACCATGAGAGCCTTGAATGAAGCAACAATCAAGAGAAGCGACCGGACCATGGTTGCCGATCTTACCATCAATGGAGTTGATTTTGAGCGCTTTAGAGGAGACGGCATTACAGTTTCGACTCCTACAGGAAGTACGGCCTACAACAAATCCTTGGGAGGAGCAGTCCTTCACCCAACTATTGAGGCGCTGCAGATTGCGGAAATTGCCAGTCTCAACAACCGTGTTTATCGTACCTTGGGTTCTTCTGTTATTGTCCCTAAAAAGGATAAGATCGAGATTACACCGACGCGTCCTGGCTTCCACATTATCTCTGTCGACAATTCAACCTATTCTTACCGCAATATTGCAAAGGTAGAATACCAGATCGACAACCATAAGATTAATTTCGTGGCAAGCTCCAGTCATACCAGTTTCTGGAATCGGGTCAAGGATGCCTTTATCGGAGATGATAGAGAATGAGATTTGAATTCATTGTCGATGAGCATGTCAAGGTCAAGACTTTTCTGAAAAAACACGAGGTTTCTAAGGGGCTCTTAGCAAAGATTAAGTTTCGTGGTGGCAAGATCCTTGTCAATGGACGTCCGGAGAATGCGATTTATTTGTTGGATATTGGGGATCGCTTGGTCATTGATATTCCAGCAGAAGAAGGGTTCGAAACTCTAAAACCCATGGATCGGCCTTTGGATATTTTGTTTGAAGATGATCATTTTTTGGTCTTAAACAAACCCTTTGGGATCGCATCGATTCCAAGTGCGATTCATTCCAATACCTTAGCAAATTTTGTAAAGGGCTACTATGTGAAGCAGGGCTACGAGAACCAGCAGGTTCACATTGTTACTCGTTTGGACAAGGATACAAGTGGCGTTATGCTCTTTGCCAAACATGGCTATGCCCATGCTCGCTTGGATAAGCAATTGCAGTCTAAAACGATTCAGAAACGCTATTATGCCTTGGTCAAGGGATCTGGGAAGCTTGATCCTGTCGGAGAGATTATTGCTCCGATTGCGCGTGATGAAGATTCAATTATCACCCGAAAGGTAGCTAAAGGTGGCAAGTATGCTCATACAAGCTACCAGGTTGTTCAATCTTTTGGTGATATTCACCTAGTGGTTATTCAGTTACACACAGGTCGAACCCACCAGATCCGCGTTCATTTTTCCCATATTGGTTTTCCGCTCTTGGGAGATGATCTCTATGGCGGAAGTTTAGAAGACGGCATTGAGCGCCAAGCCCTTCATTGTCATCGTCTATCCTATTATCATCCATTTCTAGAGGAAGAATTGGTCATAGAAAGTCCACTGCCTCCAGATTTCCAAGCTGTATTAACACAGCTTCAAACCAGTTATTAATTATTAAAAGGAGTAAAACTCATGGAAGTTTTTGAAAATCTCAAAGCCAACCTCGTTGGTAAGAATGCACGTATTGTATTACCTGAAGGTGAAGAGCCTCGTATTCTCCAAGCAGCAAAACGAATTGTGAACGAGACAGATGTAACCCCTGTATTGCTTGGTAATCCAGATAAAATTCGTATTTACCTCGAAATCGAAGGGGTTTTGGAAGGATATGAAGTTATTGATCCGCATTCTTATCCAGGTTTTGAAGAGATGGTAGCTTCCTTAGTAGAACGTCGTAAGGGCAAAATGACAGAAGAAGAAGCGCGTCAAGTTTTGAAAGACGACGTTAACTATTTCGGTGTGATGTTGGTTCACATGGGAATTGTTGATGGGATGGTATCAGGTGCGATTCACTCAACAGCTGCAACTGTTCGTCCAGCTCTTCAAATTATCAAAACTCGTCCAAATGTCAAACGGACTTCTGGTGCCTTCCTTATGGTACGTGGATCCGAACGCTACTTGTTCGGGGATTGTGCCATCAACATCAATCCAGATGCTGAAGGCTTAGCTGAAATCGCCATCAACTCTGCTATCACAGCTAAGATGTTTGGCATTGATCCAAAAATTGCCATGTTGAGCTATTCAACCAAAGGCTCTGGTTTCGGTGAAAGTGTTGATAAGGTTGTCGAAGCGACTAAGCTTGCTCATGAACTTCGTCCAGACCTTGAAATTGATGGGGAATTGCAATTTGACGCAGCCTTTGTCCCAGCAACTGCAGCTTTGAAGGCTCCAGGAAGCAAGGTGGCAGGACAAGCTAATGTCTTTATCTTCCCTGGTATTGAGGCAGGTAACATTGGATACAAGATGGCAGAACGTCTTGGTGGCTTTGCGGCGGTAGGTCCTGTCTTGCAAGGGTTGAACAAACCAGTCAACGACCTCTCTCGTGGATGTAATGCAGATGACGTGTACAAATTAACCTTGATTACAGCGGCACAAGCAGTAGAACAATAAGAATGATTGAAAGGCTCAGGATGATCTTGAGCCTTTTTCTTTATAAAATCAGAATTTCTAAACTATAACTCATTCTATGGTATACTAGGAATATGTTAGATTTAAAAGATTACGGGATTATCATGTGGGAGGAGGAAAAAATTGCTTCCTTCCGAGAAAAGTTATTAGCCTGGTATGATGCCCATAAACGGGATCTCCCCTGGAGACGGACGCAAGATCCTTATAAAATATGGATCTCAGAAATTATGCTCCAGCAGACACGTGTCGATACGGTTATTCCCTATTATGAGCGCTTTCTGGACTGGTTTCCAACTGTCGCTGATTTGGCTCAAGCTCCTGAAAAAAGGCTCTTAAAAGCATGGGAAGGCTTGGGCTATTACTCACGAGTCCGCAACATGCAGAAAGCTGCCCAGCAGATTATGGGGAACCACGGAGGAGTGTTTCCATCAAGTTATGAGGCTATCTCAAAACTTAAGGGAATTGGGCCTTATACTGCTGGTGCCATTGCGAGTATTGCTTTTGGCCTACCGGAGCCTGCTGTGGATGGTAATGTCATGAGAGTACTGGCTCGCTTGTTTGAAGTGGACTACGATATCGGAGTCCCGACCAATCGCAAGATTTTCCAAGCCATGATGGAGATCTTGATTGATCCAGATCGTCCTGGTGATTTCAATCAGGCTTTGATGGATTTGGGATCAGATATTGAATCCCCAGTCAACCCGCGGCCGGAAGAGAGTCCTGTCAAGGAGTTTAGCGCAGCCTATCAACATGGGACCATGGATCGTTATCCCATTAAGGCTCCTAAGAAGAAACCGGTACCTGTCCATCTAACAGCCTTTATTATCAAGGATAGTCAAGGCCGCTACTTGCTGGAGAAAAATGAGCGAGAAGGGCTTTTATCTGGTTTTTGGCATTTCCCCTTGATTGAAGTGGATGGCCTATCTGAGAACCTAGGTCAATTATCCCTACTGAATGGGCAAGGTCATGCAGAAGTCAACCCAGAAATTCTTTCCTTTGAACAAGACTATGACTTGGCTATTGAATGGCAGGACAGATCGTATCCTATCGTCCAGCATGTCTTTTCGCATCGCAAGTGGCAGGTTCAACTTCGTTACGGCCTAGTAAAAGAAGGAGAGCAACCAGCAAGTGAATCGACTGTTTGGTTAACACCAGAAGAATTTTCGGACTATCCTTTTGCTAAACCCCAGCAAAAGATTTGGACGACTTTTACGGAAAATGAAAAATAGCTAGAGATTATTCTCTAGATATTTTTTTTATAGATGAGCGAATGCTTTGATTTCTTCTTCAGACATGGATGAGTCGCAACGAACACTGACTTCACCAGATTCGACATGTAAAAATCCTGGGACAGTTGGGATGCCGTAAGTTGAGCGGAAGGCTTGTAATGCGTCTAGCTGACTTGGTTCTTCACTATTAATAAAATAGATATGAGCTTTTGTTTCAGCTACGACAGTTGCTAATTTAGCAGCGAACTTCCGGCAGTAAGGGCAAGTCTTGCGTCCGATAAAGAAGGTCGCTGTTTCTTTTTGATCGATCGCTTCTTGCGCACGCGCGACAGTTGTGACTTCAAGATCTTTAATATCTTCTAAAAATTGTTCCATGAGATTACCTCGCTTTCTTCTATGTCTAGTATGCCATATTTTCTATAAAATCGCTGGTATTTGCTACGAAAGAAAGAGAGAGTGGGACAGAAATCGGTTATCGTTAGAATTCGATTTCGTCGTCCCACCTCCGCACAGTTGAGTAGGGCTGTAAAAGCTGATGAAATCAGCGTAGTAGAGCCCACTCAACCACTGCGTCTTGCTCTACAATCCAAAAATAATTGAGAGGCTAGGACTTTTGTCCCAGCCTCATGTTTTAGCCTACAAAAGCATTGATTTCTGCTTCGATATTCGCAATTTTTTCTTTAGCATCTGCTTCAGATTCACCAACTGTGGCGATGTAGAATTTGATTTTTGGTTCTGTACCTGAAGGACGAACGGCAAACCATGAATCATCAGCCAAGATGTATTTAAGAACGTTGCTTGGAGGAGTTGTCAATTTTTCAACGCCGTCAGCAGTAGTAGCTGTTTGTTCCAAGAAGTCTTCTGTCTTAGCAATGTCTGTGTTGTTAAATTGTTTAGGAGCATTGCCACGGAATTTATCCATAATTTTCTTGATTTCAGCAGCCCCGTCCACACCTGAAAGGGTAACAGAGATGGTTTTTTCTGCGAAGTAACCGTATTGTTTGTAGATTTCTTCGATACCATCTGCCAAAGTCATACCACGTGAGCGGTAGTAAGCTGCGATTTCAGCAACGATAAGAACGGCTTGGATAGCGTCTTTGTCACGTACGAATGGTTTGATCAGGTAACCGAAGCTTTCTTCGAAACCAAGCATGTAAGTGTGGTTGTGTTGTGTTTCAAATTCATGGATTTTTTCACCGATAAATTTGAAACCAGTCAAGACGTTAAACATAGTTGCGCCGTAGCTTTCTGCAATCTTAGTCACCAACTCAGTTGATACGATTGATTTACAGAGGGCAGCATTGGCAGGAAGGGTACCAGCTGTTTTGTGAGCTTCAAGAATGTATTTAGCAATGATCGCTCCGATTTGGTTACCAGAAAGGTTGAGGTAAGAACCATCTGGTTGGCGGATTTCAACACCAAGGCGGTCAGCATCTGGGTCAGTTGCAACCAATACATCAGCGTCTACTTTGCGGCCAAGTTCTTCAGCAAGAGCAAAGGCAGCTTGGTTTTCAGGGTTTGGAGATTTAACAGTTGAGAAGTCAGCATCTGGAACGGCTTGAGCCTCAACAACTTGAACAGCTTCAAATCCAGCTTGGGCAAGAGCACGACGAGCCAACATTTCACCAGTACCATGAAGTGGTGTGTAGACAATCTTCATGTCGCGACCGTATTCATTGATCAAGTCTTGGTTGATGTTAACGCCTTTCACTTCTTTCAAGTATTCAGCGTCGACGTTTTCACCGATAACTTCAATCAAGCCACTAGCTTTGCTTTCTTCAAGGTCAGCCAATTGTACAGTGAAAGGATTTTCGATAGCACGGATGTAATCTGTCAAAGCATCGGCATCTGCAGGTGGCATTTGTCCACCGTCTTCACCATATACCTTATATCCATTAAACGGAGCAGGGTTGTGGCTAGCGGTTACCATAATCCCAGCAAATGTGTGGAGATGACGAACAGCAAATGACAATTCAGGTGTTGGACGTAGGCTTTCAAATACATAAGATTTGATTCCGTGTGCAGCCAAAACTTGAGCAGATTCAAAAGCAAACTCAGGAGAGAAGTGACGGCTGTCGTAGGCGATCGCAACACCGCGTTTCTTCGCTTCCTCACCTTTTGAGTCGATTAATTGGGCCAACCCTTCAGTTGCTTGGCGAACAACATAGATATTAATACGGTTGGTACCAGCACCGATTAATCCACGCATACCAGCTGTACCGAATTCAAGGTTGGTATAGAAGGCATCTTCTTTTGTTTTTTCATCCATTGCGACCAACTCATCACGAAGGTAAGCTGGTAATTCAGCAAAGTCGAGCCATTTTTGGTAGTTTTCTTGATAGGTCATGCAAGCGTCTCCTTTTTGCTTATAATTTAATCGCTTACATTATAGCAAATTTTTTCTGAAAATTCTAGCGATAAATGTAAATCTTTTCAAAAAAATAGAGCTAATTCACCATCAAATAAAGCCAAGATAAATTGGTCTTGGCTTGAAAGGTTATTTTAATTTTTCAAGAGATGGAACGACGGCACTGGTAATGAGGACTGTAGCAATGACTTCGATGAGAGAGTTGGTAGATATAATCAAGGCTAGGAAATGTTGAATTCCACCACCGAAGCTATTTCCAAAGAAGAAATAAATCCCACTTAGAACGAAAACAGTATTGGTCATAGAGCCGACAATTCCAGCGATCATAAGTCCTGTACGATTGCGAATCCAGCGATAGACGAAGTAAGGGGTTACCCCAATGAGAATCCGAGGGACTATGGCAATGATAAGGGAGTAGAGATTCCCGTGAGGGACAAAGGGACTAAAGAGATAGCTGGCTGGTGTTATAACCAGGGTATTCATGGTGAGGCTAAAGAGTCCCATGAGGAGTCCTAGAATTGCTCCAGTTCGAGGTCCGTAGATAATAGAAGCGATCACGACAGGAATATGAACCAAGGTTGGTTGAATTCCTGATGGGACAAATTGCAAAATGAAGGACGTCACAAAGTGAATGGTGATCATCACGGCAAAAAAGATGGCAATTCGTGAAATAGAGGCTGATTTTCTCATAAACAATTCTCCTTAACAGCTTGGATGATAGTGTCGACAGTGGCTAGAGCTCCAGAACCTTGATCTCCACAAGCGAGAGTAGCCTCTCGAGGTTGGATGATCTGGTAACCATAGTCTTGTAAGAGTTTTAGATTTCGTTGGGTAGCAGGATGATCTAGCATTTTTGTATTCATAGCAGGGGCCAGTAATTTTTTAGTCCTTTGAGGCAAGGCTAGAGCTGTGCTTGTGACCATATTATCTGCAAGTCCCATGGCCAATTTAGCAATGGTGTTGGCACTGGCCGGCGCTACAAGAAAGAGGTCAGTTTCTTTCCCAATGTCGATGTGCTCGATCCGCTGTGGATCGTCTTCCACCATAACCTCTAGGCCTACTGGATTTTTTGAAAGAACTTGCAAGGTTAAAGGGGTGATAAATTTTTGGGCTGAAGGAGTCATGAGGACCTTCACTTCAAATCCCAATTTGGTTAGTTGGCTGGTAATATCAGCAGCCTTATAGGCGGAAATACTACCGGTAACCGCTAAAGTAATGTGTGTCATATGTACCTTTTTATTTGATATAACGTAGGATAGCCTCTGCGATTTCTGTTTTCGTAGAAGCTTCTAGAACGTGATCATCTGTTACTAGATAGGCTTGATGCTGACCGTTCTGAATCTTGGTCAGATCATTGGCAACGATCATGCTGGCATGATTTTTAACCAGGCTTTCACGCGCTACCTGGATCAACTCTTCAGAAGAAACGTCGACTAAAAGCTTAAAGCCGATCAGTTGAATGGCAGGGTTCCATTCTTTAACGAGCGAGATAATCTTCGGATTTTTCTTTAAGAAGAGCACCTGATATTCTTCTTTCGAAGAGATTTTGGTTTCGTGATTTTCGCGATGGATAAAGGTATGAAGATCCTGAGCATTCTTAACTTCATCAAGGCCTGTCATGTAAACAGGCGTATAGTCTGAGACTGCCATAGCATGGATTAATACCTGGTGACGAGGAACTTCCTTTTTCATTTGAGAGAGAAGTTCCTCAACATTGTCGATCAATAGAAGTCGAAGCTGTGGGTGAGGGTCGGGTTTAAGAGCGGTAGGCGTTGTGATCAAGGTCACCTGATGTCCCTTAGCAAGAGCCGTTTCTGCAAGGATTTTCCCTAGGCTCCCGGTGGAATGATTGGTGATCGAACGAACACTATCAATGGCTTCGCTCGTCCCGCCTGATGTAATTAAAATATGCATATGCTTATTTTACACAAAAAAGATACATAAGTAAAGTTCTGAAGCTATTAGGATTAGCTATGTGTAGCCATAAAATTTACATAAAAAACGAACGTTCGATTCAAAAGGTGAAAAAAATATGTTATTTTCGCGAATTTTAGGTATAATAGATCTATCAAATATAAAGGAGTCCCTTATGAAAACAGATATCGAAATTGCTCAAAGCATTGAACTCCAACCGATTGTAGACGTTGTGAAGAAAATTGGTTTGGTTGACGATGATCTTGAATTGTATGGAAAATACAAGGCGAAATTGAGCTTTGATAAGATTCGTGAAGTTGAGAAAAATACAGTAGGAAAACTTATCTTAGTCACTGCGATCAACCCAACTCCAGCTGGAGAAGGGAAATCAACCATCACCATTGGTCTAGCAGATGCTTTGAATAAAATCGGTAAAAAAACCATGATTGCCATTCGCGAACCTTCTTTAGGTCCAGTTATGGGGATTAAAGGTGGTGCTGCTGGTGGTGGCTATGCCCAAGTTCTACCGATGGAAGACATCAACCTTCATTTCACAGGGGATATGCATGCGATCACAACGGCTAATAACGCTCTCTCAGCATTGATTGATAATCATTTGCACCAAGGAAATGAGCTAGGAATTGACCAACGTCGGATTATCTGGAAACGGGTAGTGGACTTGAATGACCGCGCTCTTCGTCATGTTTCTGTCGGTCTTGGCGGTCCTTTAAATGGGATTCCGCGTGAAGACGGTTTTGATATTACCGTTGCTTCTGAGATCATGGCCATCCTTTGCTTGGCGACAGATATTGAAGATTTGAAACGTCGTTTGGCCAACATTGTAATTGGTTACCGTTATGATCGTAGTCCAGTTTATGTCCGTGATTTGGAAGTGGAAGGGGCTCTTGCCTTGATCCTCAAAGATGCGATTAAGCCAAACCTGGTTCAAACCATCTATGGAACGCCTGCCTTTGTTCACGGTGGCCCATTTGCCAATATTGCCCATGGATGTAACTCTGTATTAGCAACGACGACAGCTCTGCATTTAGCGGACTATACAATTACAGAAGCAGGTTTTGGTGCTGACCTTGGTGCTGAAAAATTCCTTGATATTAAAACTCCAAATTTGCCTACATCACCAGATGCAGTTGTGATTGTAGCGACTCTCCGTGCTCTTAAGATGAACGGTGGAGTGACTAAGGATGCTTTGACTGAAGAAAATGTAGAGGCTGTTCGTGCTGGTTTTGCCAACTTGAAACGCCACGTTGAAAATATCCGTAAGTTTGGCATTCCTGCAGTGGTTGCTATCAATGAATTTATCACCGATACAGCAGCGGAAATTGCTACTTTGAAAGAATTGTGTGCTGAAATTGAGGTGCCAGTTGAGCTTGCGAGTGTATGGGCGAATGGTGCTGACGGTGGAGTTGAACTTGCTGAAACCTTGGTTAAAACCATCGAAACAAGTCCAGCTAACTACACACGCTTGTATGATAATAACCTTTCTGTTGAAGAAAAAATTGAAAAGATTGTTACAGAAATTTATCGCGGTACGAAGGTGAATTTTGAGAAGAAAGCCAAGACACAAATTGCCCAAATCGTGAAAAATGGTTGGGATAAGTTGCCAATCTGTATGGCCAAAACACAATATAGCTTCTCTGATAATCCAAATGCCTTGGGAGCTCCGGAAAACTTTGAAATTACTATTCGTGAAGTGGTTCCAAAATTGGGAGCAGGCTTTATTGTCGCTTTGACTGGGGATGTCATGACCATGCCTGGTCTACCAAAACGTCCAGCTGCTTTAAATATGGATGTGGCTGCTGATGGAACAGCTATTGGCTTGTTCTAATAGACGTCTGATGACAAAAAACAACTTCTGTTCAAATGAGCAGAAGTTGTTTTATTATGTACTCGTCGAATGCTATGGTGCAAGAAGCTGATGACTGGCTTTGTGGTAGGTAAACCAAAGTTGGAGGGTCATTGGGACCCAAATGAGAGGCTCGCAAAGAATGACTCCTATATAGCCTGTATGAGGGATAATGAAAAGTACAAAGAGAATTTTTCCTGTTAACTCGATAAAGCTAGAAATCAAAGGGGTCAATTTTCTACCAATACCTTGGAGGGAATTCCCTAAAATCAAGAGGCATCCTAAGACCGGATAGAAGCAGGAGCTGATTTGCAGATAGAGACTGGCATTTGCGATCAAGTTAGGATCGCTAGATCCAGATATGAGGTTTGTTAAGAACGGGCTTGTAAAGAAGAGGAGGATGGCAACAATGATCGACCAAACGAAGGAGAGAAGACAAGCTTGTTTGACCCCTTTTTGAATCCGTCGAAAGCGTTTAGCACCAAAGTTTTGCGAGGTAAAGGTCGTCATACTAGTGAAAATAGCAGCCATTGGCAGGAGGGCAAAGGACATGATCCGACGAGCTGAGATTTGAGCACTTATGATGGTCATTCCAAGCTTATTGATAGCTGATTGTAAGATAACTGTTCCGATAGAGACAATAGAAGACATGAGCCCCATGGTCAATCCCTGACTGATTAAGTCTTGATAGAGCCTTTGATCCCACACAAAATCGTTGCGATTTGGCAGGAGGAAAGGCACTTTTTTGCGAATATAAAAGAAACAAAGAAGTGCAGAAAAACTTTGCGCAATAATAGTCGCAATCCCAGCGGATTGGACTCCGAGATGGAGTTGGGTAATAAAATAAAGATCAAGAAGAATATTGAGAACGGCAGCGATAATCAAGAAGTAGAGTGCCGCTAAGCTATCGCCAACCGCTCGAAGAAGTCCGGCACAAAGATTATAGGCAAAGGTCACAGCTACACCATTGACAATAGTGGAGATATAGAGATAGGACTGAGCTATAATAGCTGGTGGGGTCCCTAAAAACTGGAGAAGGGGATAAAGACCCACAACACCAATAGATATCACGAAGAGACTGAGGATGCCGCCAATAACAGCAGTTGCCGCGACAGATTTTCGTAATTGGTCATCGTTTTTAGCTCCATAATTTCTCGCGATAATGATGCCCATCCCATTTCCAACACCGACGGCAAATCCAACAATCAAATCAAAAATAGCAGAGGTCGCCCCAACGGCGGCCAATGATTTTTGACCTAAAAATCGTCCTACAATCATGACATCCGAGGTATTGTAGAGTTGTTGGAAGATATTGGATAAAAGAATAGGAAAGGCAAAACTTAAAAGAGTAGGTAAAATAGGACCATCTATGAGGTCCACACGTTGAATTCTTTTCATAGTGCCATTATACCAACTTCAGTAACTAGCGACAAGCATCAGTAGTTGAATCCCCTTACATTTTTTGATATAATCGTGTCAGAAAAGGAGGCCATATGAGCTTAACGAGCCAATTAATCACTGAAACGTTCCCAGATCTGGATAAAGTCGAAAGGCTGAATATCGAAGCATTTCCAGAAGAAGAGCGTGTTCCTTTGTCAGAATTTTTACGCTATACGGACAATGACGATGCCAATTTCTTTGCTTTTTATAACGAGGAAGAATTTGTCGGATTTGCTTTTTCAATCTATAATCAGAAAGCTTTTTATGTCAGTTTCTTTGCCATTATGCCCCACCTACGTAGCCACGGTTATGGTCAAGAAATCATTGAAAAATTGGTAGAATTTTACCAAAGAACCATGATTCTTGAAGTGGAACGTTTAGATGAAGAATGTGACAATCTAGAGCAACGTCAGTCTCGGATGGATTTCTATAAGCGAAATGGATTTAAAACTGCCAATGCCTTTTTAGAATACGAAGGACTTAGCTTTGAAATTCTCTATCGGGGTGACCACTTTGACGAAGAGGCTTATCGCGATATTTTCCGTAAACTGCAGGAAGAAAATTATTTCGATTTCCGCATTAAATATAGACGCTTTAGTGACCACTAGAAAAAAGATGGAGAATCTCTAGGGAAAACTAGAATCTCCATTTTTTATTTAATTTTGATGAGGGTTCCTAAATGAGTATGCACATTAGTTGCATCAGTGCCATAATTTTGATAAAGTAAAACTTATTACTTTTTAAGGAGATCGTATGTTACGAAAAGGTTCCCTGACAGGTTTATTACTGTTTGGTATTTTTTTTGGTGCTGGAAACCTGATTTTCCCACCGGCTCTTGGTGCTTTATCGGGTAATCAATTTTGGCCAGCTATTGCTGGGTTTGTCCTTTCAGGCGTGGGAATTGCCATTGTGACCTTGATTATCGGTACACTTAATCCCAAAGGATATATTGATGAGATTTCTCGTAAGATTTCACCTGTTTTCGCGATTGTATACTTAGTTGCGCTTTATCTTTCGATTGGTCCTTTCTTTGCCATTCCAAGAACGGCGACGGTATCTTTCGAAGTGGGGATAGCCCCCTTATTAGGTGGAATGAATGCCAGTTTAGCACTTTTCATTTTTACCCTGGTCTACTTTTTGCTAGCCTTTCTGATTGCTTTGAATCCATCTAAGATTCTAGATCGGATTGGTCGTATATTGACCCCGATCTTTGCGATTCTCATTTTGATCTTGGTCGTTCTTGGAGCTCTTAAATATAGTGGACACGCTCCAATGGTGGCCACAAAAGCCTATCAGGCATCTGCCTTTGGGCAAGGATTTTTAGAGGGGTACAATACCTTGGATGCCTTGGCATCTGTTGCCTTTAGTGTGATCGCAGTGACTACCTTGAATCAACTTGGATTTTCAAGTAAGAGAGAATACATCAAGACTATTTGGTTGGTTGGAATTGTTGTAGCCCTTGGTTTTAGTGTGCTGTATATCGGTTTAGGATATCTGGGGAATCATTTTCCTATTCCAGCTTCTGTTATGGCATCTGATAGCAATAAAGGGGTGTATGTATTATCAGAAGCGACCAAAGCGATCTTTGGTCCGACTGCTCAGATTTTCCTAGCAGGAATGGTGACGGTAACTTGCTTTACCACAACTGCTGGTTTAATCGTCTCTACCAGTGAATTCTTCCAAAGCACCTTCCCTAAGGTTTCTTACAAGGTCTATGCAAGTGTCTTCACTTTGATTGGTTTTGCGATTGCAAACCTTGGCTTGAATGCCATTATTGCTTTCTCATTGCCAGTCTTGATGATTCTTTACCCAATCACCATTACCATTGTATTGCTTGTGATAGTGAATAAATTTGTGGCTCTTTCAAAACCAGGAATGCAACTGACTATTTTCTTGGCCAGCTTTGTCTCTGTTGCGAGTGTTCTGGCAAGTACCTTTAAAATTTCACTTGTAGAAAAGTGGATTGCTTTGCTTCCATTTGCGGCTCAATCTCTTCCATGGTTAGTGCCAGTAGTTATCGGAATTCTTTTATCGCTCGTATTACCAAATAAACAAACGGCAGAAGAATAAGTTATATTAGAAACTCTAAAGTTTTATGCTTTAGAAATAGATTGAAGATAATATCTTCTTAGAAACTTTCCTTAGGTGAGTACGGACGTCAGCGAACTTCAAAGAAGTTCCATGACTTAGTTTTGGACCTAAGGTTCCAAAACTCCCGAGTGCTAGAAACAATAGTGTTTCTAGCACTTTTCTCACGGCGGAAAGTTTCAATGTATACTTGAATGTGCCTTATATATTCTTTTAGTTTTTCACCACAACTTAGACTCTAAAGTTATTGGCTTTAGGGTCTTTCTTTTGAAACTAGTATCTAAATCCAAACTTTAGTAAAAAAACGTAGCAGAAATTTTTATTTTAGGTCAGTCAATGTTATACTGAATGTAGCATATCAATATACGGAGTGAACTATGAATCCAATCATTTTTTCATTGACAGTTTTTCTTGCGGGTATTCTGTCTTTCTTTTCTCCCTGTGTCTTTCCTTTGCTACCGGTATATATTGGAATCTTGCTAGGAAGTGATCAGGAAAAGGCTATCCTATTGTTCGGGAAAAAAATTCGCTGGCATGGCTTGTTGAAAACCCTTTGTTTTATTGCCGGTATTTCTGTTATTTTCCTCCTCATTGGTTTTGGAGCGGGCTTGCTTGGAAAGATCATGTACACCAATTGGTTCCGTTATCTGATGGGAGCCCTCATCATTATCCTTGGTCTTCATCAAATGGAAGTCTTTCATTTTCATTTCCTTGAAAAGCAAAAAACAATGGATTTTGGAGCCAACAAACAGAAGAATGAATTGTTTTCAGCTTTTCTCCTTGGTCTTGGTTTTAGTTTTGGTTGGACGCCTTGTATTGGTCCGGTATTAGGATCAGTCCTTGCTTTAGCAGCATCAGATGGGCAAGATGCTCTTATGGGTGCTATTTATCTCCTTGTATATACATTGGGAATGGCTCTTCCGTTTTTACTGTTAGCCTTAGCATCTAGTCTGGTCCTACCTTACTTTAATCGTCTCAAACCCCATTTGTTATTGCTGAAGAAAATCGGCGGAGCCATCATTATTCTGATGGGAATTCTCTTACTCTTGGGACAATTGAACAGTTTGTCATCTATCTTTTCATAAAAATAATCGGAGGTTTAATGCATGATGAAAGGTTTTAAATATGCTTGTTTCTCAGTTCTTTCTTTAGCTTTGCTGTCAGCTTGTTCCATGAATCAATCCAGTGAGACTAGTATGGACAATCAGACAACAATGAATACAACAACGAATAAGAATCCTTTGGTAGGAAAAGACGCTAGTAACTTTGAACTAAAGGATATGAAGGGGAATACGGTCAAACTTTCAGACTACAAAGGGAAGAAGCTTTATTTGAAATTTTGGGCAACCTGGTGTGGCCCTTGCCGGCAAAGTATGCCCGAATTAGAGAAATTGGTCAAGGATACGGATAGAGACTTTGAAATTCTGACCATTATGGCACCAGGACTCCAAGGTGAAAAAACAGAAGAAGAATTTGTTAAATGGTTTGATCAACAAGATTACAAGTCCGTACCGGTCTTGTACAATCCAGATGGTTCTGCATTTGCAGATTATCAGGTTCGCTCTATTCCTACAGAGGTCTTTATAGACAGTCATGGGAAAATTGGACATGTCCAATTAGGGGCTATTTCAAATGAAGATGCTAAGAAGATCATCAAAGAGTTACAATAAAAAAATGAAGCACGAAGCTTCATTTTTTTATTAGTTGCTTGCACCAGAAGTTGCATCGGCATCTCCGTGCCCTCCGTCACCATGTCCTCCAGCATCAGAAGCACCAGAAGTTGCATCTGCACTACCGTGTCCACCAGCAGGAGCAAATGGACCGCTTCCGCCAACTAGACGTTGGCCGGTTGTTTGCAGGTACCAGTCCAACCATGGTTTGAAGTTGAAGACAATCTCATTGATACCAGCGTATGAACCATCTTCATAGTACATAGCTTGGTAGTTGTGAGTGTTGATCACGCCTTCAGGAGATCCTGGAACAATAGTCCGAACATAGTCTTGGTTACCGTTACGAAGGGTACCAATCACCCATTCCACGTTTTTCATACGTGCTGGTGGTAGGGAACCATGAACGGTTGACATCCGGCTTCCTGATTGAGGTGGCACGCGTTTGGCAAACATGGTATCAGGATCTTGATGGGCATTGTTGTAGTAGAGGAATTGGTTGTTATCATCGGCATAGGTCAATTCAAATGGCATAGCCTTTAAGAACATATCAATTTGGTTAACGGTTAGGATACCGTGGTCGAGTTTGACATAGGTATCGCCGGAAACGGCACCAGTGATTTCAGCTACTTTTTCTACCCAATCTGGATCGTCAGGATCGACCTCAGTAACAGTTGTAGCGATTGGATGATTACAATCCAAGTCTTCTGGTTCAATTGGTTTTGGTTTTTTCAATTTAGATACAACCTCAACGTATTTCATAAAATTATCCAAGCAGGTTTCGAGGAATTTGACGGTTCCTTCGTTGATGATATTGCCGTTTTCGTCAAAAGCTTCTTTTGCTTTTCCAAGAAGGAATTCATTACCTGGAAGAGTATAAGCATTGACACCTGGAGCATCAAGGATCTTGCGGAGGTGAACCTGAGCACGTGATGTCCCTTGATCATAGTAGGAAGCACCAACAATCATTACTGGTTTGTTTTCAAATGGATGCACCTCAAAAGATAGCCATTCAAGAACAGATTTAAGAGCAGCAGAGATCGTATGGTTGTGCTCTGGAGTAGCAATGATGACACCATCTGCTCGAGTAATTTTATTGTACAAAAGACGTAATTGGAAACTTTCGTCCCATTTTTCATCTTGATTAAACATTGGAACTTCATCGATTTCAAGAACTTCCAATTCAAATTTGATCTTAAATTGGCGGCGAATGAATTCCAAGAGTTTACGGTTATATGATTGATCGTAGTTTGATCCTACAAGTCCTACAAATTTCATTCTTTTCTGTCTCCTATCTTACAAGTTTTCCCAGTCAAATTCTTCAGCATCTTTGCGAAGCAATTCTTGGGCGTTGCGTAATTTGTCTGTGATTTTCACAAACACACGGAAATCATTGAAGATGGCATCTAATTTTTGAATAACATCCAAATCTACCAAGTCTCCATTTTGATCAAAGGCTTGTAATGAATGAGATAGCAAGAATTCATCTGGCAAGACATTCGCCTTAATTTCTGGAGCATTTAAGATTTGACGGAGTTGGAGTTGGGCGCGTGAAGATCCCAAGGTACCGTATGATGCCCCAGTAATCATGACTGGTTTGTTCAACAATGGGAAAACTCCGTATGAGAGCCAAGCTAGAGCACTCATCAAGACTGCTGGAATAGAGTGGTCGTATTCTGGAGTCCCAATAATGACTCCATCAGCCTCTTCAATTTTTGCAACAATATCCAAGACAGCGTCAGGTACTTGTTTGTCGGCTGGTTTGTTAAAGACAGGGATATCTTTAATTTCGACCAATTCGATCTCAGCCTTATCAGCAAAATGTTTTTGCATGTATTGAAGCAGTTGACGGTTTGTAGAACGTTTGGAGTTAGTCCCCACAATCGCAATAAGTTTTACCATGGAAATTTCCTTTCTGATAACAGAATTATAAATAAGATTGAAGCCCACTTGTATAGGCGATCTTGCCTGATTGTGAAACCAATAAGGTCTCTATACCAGGAAGTGATTCAACAGTGTTGAGGATAGAAGTAGGAGAGTCCCCGAACAGGCGGGTAGTCCATATCTCCCCGTCTACGGATCGATCAGATATAATGGTGATACTGGCTAAGTCTGTCTCAACCGGATAGCCTGTCGCGCTATCAAAGATATGGTGAAACGACTGGCCGTCGACTTCTAAATGACGCTCGTAGATGCCAGAGGTGACAACAGATTTATCCTTGACTGAGAGGACCAGTAAGTGATTTCCTCTTTTTTCGATAGGATTTTGAATGCCAATCCGCCAAGGCTGCTGTTTAACGGGGTGTTGACCGACGGTTAGGATATTTCCTCCAAGATCGATCAAGGCATCCTTGATTCCCTTACCTCTCAGATAGGTAGCAATTAAATCTGCGCTATAGCCTTTTGCTAAAGCTCCCAAGTCGATCTTCATTCCAGGACGTTTCAAAAAGACTGTATAGTTTTCTTGGTCTAGTTGAATCTGCTGGGGATCGATCTTTAAAAGCGCTTGTTCGATTTCTTCTGGTGCAGGACGTCTGGCATCTGAAAATCCGATCCGCCAGGTTTGCACAAGAGGGCCGATAGCAATGTTTAAATGGCTATTTTTAGCTTGACTATGCAAGGTACCTAATGCGATCAGTTCAAAAAGATCTGGATGAACTTGAACAGGAGCAATACCAGCTTGGTGATTGACTTCCATGAGTTCAGAACTTGCATCATTAGCACTGAAGCGATGTTCGTAGGAGCGAAGAAGTTCAAAGCAATGCGCAAGGAGTTCATCCGCTTGTGGGTCACAGATCGAAACGGTGATGGTGGTTCCCATCAGACGTTCGGATCGACTACTTAGGTCCACTAAAAATCTATCCTTTCCAATTTTCACTTACCTACAGTATACCAAATAGAGACCGTTTTCACAATCCTTTCAGACAAATTATTTGACATTTTATGAAAGCTGTGAGAGGAAGCTTTCAGAAGGTTTGAAGAAAAGATCACAAATATTGAGCAAATATCTTGTAACCGATATCATTTTTATGATATACTCAAGAAGTAAATTTTAATTAAAGGTAGGATTTATTCTATGAGTAAAATCGTTGTTGTAGGGGCAAACCATGCCGGAACAGCTTGTATCAACACTATGTTAGATAATTTTGGAAATGAAAATGAAATTGTGGTTTTTGACCAAAACTCAAACATTTCATTCCTTGGATGCGGGATGGCACTTTGGATCGGTGAGCAAATCGATGGTCCAGAAGGTCTCTTCTATTCTGACAAAGAAAAATTGGAAGCAAAAGGTGCAAAAGTCTACATGAACTCTCCTGTTCTTTCAATTGACTATGACAACAAAGTGGTAACTGCAGAGGTTGATGGAAAAGAACACAAAGAATCTTATGAAAAATTAATTTTTGCGACTGGATCAACACCAATCATTCCTCCAATTAAAGGAGTTGAAATTGTTCCTGGTAACCGTGAATTCAAAGCAACTCTTGAAAATCTTCAATTCGTTAAATTGTACCAAAACGCTGAAGAAGTGATTGAAAAATTGAAAGACAACAGCAAACACTTGAACCGTATCGCCGTAGTTGGTGGTGGGTACATCGGTGTTGAACTTGCTGAAGCTTTCGAACGTCTTGGTAAAGACGTTGTCTTGGTGGATATCGTGGACACTGTCTTAAACGGTTACTACGACAAAGACTTCACAGACATCATGGCGAAAAACTTAGAAGACCACAACATCCGTTTGGCACTTGGACAAACTGTTCAAGCAGTTGAAGGAGATGGTAAGGTAGAACGTCTTGTAACCGATAAAGAAACCTTCGATGTAGATATGGTCATCTTGGCTGTTGGTTTCCGTCCAAATACAGCTCTTGCTGATGGTAAGATCGAACTCTTCCGCAACGGTGCCTTCCTTGTTGACAAGAAACAAGAAACATCAATTCCAGGCGTATTTGCCGTTGGTGACTGTGCAACAATTTATGACAATGCACGTGGTGAAATGAGCTATATCGCTCTTGCATCTAATGCAGTTCGTTCTGGTATTGTAGGTGCCTACAATGCGACTGGTCATGAATTGGAAGGAATCGGTGTTCAGGGTTCTAACGGTATTTCGATTTACGGTCTTCACATGGTTTCAACTGGTTTGACTCTTGAAAAAGCAAAAGCTGCCGGCTTCAATGCCACTGAAACAGGCTTCAACGACCTTCAAAAACCTGAATTTATCAAACACGATAACTATGAGGTTGGTATTAAGATTGTTTATGACAAAGACACTCGTCAAATCCTTGGAGCTCAAATGGTATCACGTGATAACGCCATCTCAATGGCCATCCACATGTTCTCGCTTGCAATTCAAGAACATGTGACGATTGATAAGTTAGCCTTGACTGACTTGTTCTTCTTGCCACACTTCAACAAACCATATAACTACATCACAATGGCAGCTTTAACTGCTGAATAAGGACTAAATGAAAAACAAAGCTAGCGATGCTAGTTTTGTTTTTTTCTGTCTTTGAATGTATGCAGAGGCAGTAAAATAAGGTATAATGAATAGGATAAGAGTTTGAAGGAGTTAGGGAATGTCTGAAAAAGAAGAAGCCTTTAAAAATGAATTTCGTTTTGCCTCTAGTTCAATTGTAGCACATATTGTCAGAGGTGTTCTGGTTGGGATCGTTGTGGGCTGTGTCGTCTCGAGTTTTCGCTTTTTAATCGAACATATTTTTCATTTTGTTCAAGGCGTCTACAAGGAGATGTCTGGTCAACCACTTTATTTGCTGGCGATGCTGTTGGGGTATGGGGTGATCGTACTGATTGCTGGTCGTCTAATAAGCACCAATCGGGATATCAAGGGATCGGGAATTCCGCAAGTCGAAGCAGAGCTCAAGGGTCTTTTGGCGGTGAGCTGGTGGGATACCTTGTGGAAGAAGTATATTCTAGGTGTCTTGGCCATCGGAAGTGGCTTGATGCTTGGTCGTGAAGGTCCTAGTATTCAATTAGGGGCTATGGGTGGAAAAGGAGTGGCCCGTCATTTGAAGGTCAGCCCAGTTGAGGAGCGGTCTTTGATTGCAAGTGGGGCTGCTGCTGGCCTTGCAGCCGCCTTTAATGCACCTATAGCAGGACTTTTATTTGTCGTGGAAGAAGTCTACCATCATTTTTCTCGATTCTTTTGGATTTCGACCTTGGCCGCTAGTCTGACTGCTAATTTTATTTCACTCAATGTCTTTGGTCAAACACCCGTACTTCATATGCCGCAAAATATTCCGCCGCTCCATTTGTCTCAGTACTGGATTTACCTTTTTCTTGGAGTCTTTTTGGGGGCAGCAGGTTATGTCTATGAAGTAGTGGTGCTGAATATCGGTCGATTGTATCGTTTACTTGAAAAGATTTTTCATGTTCCCTCTCATTACTCTTCCTTATTTGCCTTTGTCTCGATTCTTCCAATCGGCTATTTCCTTCCACAAATTCTTGGTGGCGGGAACCAATTGGTTTTGGATTTAGCTCGAGTACCGTATCCAGTTCTATCGATCCTTCTCTATTTTACGATCCGGTTTATCTGGAGTATGTTGAGCTATGGTAGTGGTCTACCTGGCGGAATTTTCTTGCCCATTCTAGCTTTAGGATCTCTTTTAGGCGCGATTGTTGGAACTTTCCTCCAAAATATTGGCTTTATCTCTCAAAATCAATTACCTCTCTTCATTATTTTAGGAATGAGTGGGTATTTTGGGGCTATTTCGAAAGCTCCTTTAACAGCTATGATTTTGGTAACAGAGATGGTCGGTGATATTCGTAGTTTAATGCCACTGGGTATGGTCACCTTGCTGGCTTACATGATCATGGATCTCTTCCATGGAGCACCAGTCTATGAAGCCATGCTGGAGCAACTCTTACCGGATAAGGCGCAAGAGGAAGGAGAGTTGACCTTGATTGAGATTCCTGTATCCGAAAAGATTGCAGGGAAACAAGTTCATGAACTAGAACTTCCCCAAGATATTTTGATCACCACGCAAATGCGAAGTGGTAAGAGCTATACGGTCAATGGTGCGACCCGCTTGTATCTAGGTGATAGCATCTTTGTGGTGGTGAAAGAATCCGAAATAGGACGAGTCAAGGATATTCTTTTGTAAAAGACAGTTTCTTAGAAAAGCCTTTATATTATTAAATTTTCAGACAATTGTTGAAAAATGAGAAAACTTCTGGTAAAATAAGTCCAAGAACAAAAGAGGAGAAGTCTTTCATGAAAAAATATAGTCTACTCTTATTGAGTGTTGCTCTTTTAGCAGGGTGTGCGAATTCTAGTAGCAAACAGTCCAGTCAAAAGACGCAAACTAGCTCAACGGTGCAGTTGTCAAAGGCTGACCAAAAGACCTTGGACAATGCGACAGCTGAATACAAAGACTTTGTTGAAATGCAAATCGACCAATTGCTTAAGGATACAGAAGGTTTCCGAGATACCCTAAAAGCTGGGAATTTGGAAGAAGCTAAAAAACAATATCCCTTGATCCGCATGGCCTATGAACGCTCAGAACCGATTGCTGAAACCTTTGGGGAGTCTGATGTGAAGATTGACTACCGTTTGGTAGACTATGTGGATGAAAATAAATCAGAAGAAGGCTGGTCTGGTTTCCACCGGATTGAGCGCATCCTTTGGGAAAACAATACCACAGATGGCACTGACAAATATGCAGACCAACTGGTGAACGATATCAAGGAGTTGAAAGCTAAGATCGCGACCGTTGATGTGACTCCTGATGTGATGCTAACTGGGGCTGTTGATCTGCTCAATGAAGTGGCAACGCAAAAGATCACGGGTGAAGAAGAAGTCTTCTCTCATACAGATCTGTACGACTTCCGTGCCAATATTGAAGGAGCTGAAAAGATTTTCTCTCTCTTTAAACCTTTGATTGAGAAAAAAGATGCCAAGTTGGTTAAAACCTTGGAAGCAGAATTCAAAAATGTCAATGATTTATTGGACAAACACATGACTGATGAAACAAATTACAAGTCTTACACAGATTTGACCAAGGAAGATACCAAGGAATTGGCTGAAGCGGTGACCAAACTTGGTGAACCTTTGTCTCAAATGGGTGTGATTTTAGATGGGAAATAAGAAAAATGGCTGACGAAAAATTTTTAGATAAAAAAATGGACCGTCGTGAATTTCTTAAAAAAGCAGGTATTGGAGGGGCCGGTCTAGCGCTGGGCCTCTCTGGTGCATCTGCTTTTTTCGCTAATCAAGACAGTTCCAGTAAAAAAGCTTATGATGGGGATGAAGACATCTCCTTTTATGGCAAGCACCAAGCAGGGATTACGACGGCCATGCAGAAGGCTTGCTACTTGGTGGTGGTGGATCTTCACACGACGGACAAAAAAGAAGTCATCCAGCTCTTTAAAGACTGGACTGATTACAGTAGTAAATTAGTCGAAGGAGAATTGGTCAAAAAAGATGGTTCCAATACCCTCTTGCCACCAACAGATACAGGTGAAACAGTGGGACTCAACCCCTATCGTTTGAGCTTGACTTTTGGGGTTTCTGCTTCCTTTCTAAAGAAACTGGGCTTGGAGTCCAAACGTCCGAAACTCTTTCGTGATTTGCCCCCATTTCCAAAGGAGCAGTTGCAGGACAAATACACTGGTGGTGATATCGTCATTCAGGCCTGTGCAGATGATGAGCAAGTAGCCTTTCATGCGGTGCGAAATCTGATTCGTAAGGGTCGAAATACTATTACCATGAAGTGGAGCAAATCAGGATTTGCGGCGATTGGTGACCGAAAAGAAACACCACGCAACCTCTTTGGTTTCAAGGATGGAACAGCAAATGTCACGACTGAGAAAGATTTTGACAAGGTCGTCTGGACTGACAGCAAGGACTGGATGAAGGGTGGTTCCTATATGGCTCTTCGCCTAGTGCAAATGCACTTGGAAACTTGGGACCGAACCAATTTGCAGGAGCAAGAAAACACCTTTGGTCGCTACAAGGAGTCCGGTGCTCCCTTTGGTAAAACCAACGAATTTGATGAAGTAGATTTATCTAAACTACCAGTAGATTCACATGTTCGTTTGGCCAAAGAAGTGGATCGACCGATTTTACGGCGGTCTTATTCCTATTCGGATGGCATCAATGAACAGACTGGGCAATTTGATGCTGGTTTGATCTTTATCGCCTTTCAAAAGGATCCGAACAGCTTTGTCAAAATCCAAACCAATCTAGGTGCAGTGGATAAAATGAACGAGTACATCACCCATATTGGTAGTGGACTCTTTGCTTGCTTTGCAGGCGTAGAGAAAGGAGGCTACCTTGGTCAAGCACTCTTTGAATAAACTCTTGATCTTGTTAGGTATTCTTGCCTTGTTCTGGACTCATCCAGTGGCTGCGGAATCTTATAGCGATCTCTTTATCAAGATCACAGATGCAACAACCGCTGTACAAAATAAGGACCAGAAAAAGGCCAAGGCATTAATCGCTGAGATTCAGGCTGATTTTGAATCCAAAGATCACCATGATTCCAAGGCAGGGAAAAAAGTTAGCCAAGCCCTGGCTATAAAAGGGGAGGTAACCAAAGACGATCTCACCAAGATCTCATCTGCCTTGCTGGCTTTTGAAAAAGAGCAAAATCCGGTCGATTTAGAGGCGGAAAAAGACAAACTCGTGAGTCGCCTCGCACCTTACTTTAAGAACCTACAAGAGGCCATTGCAGCTAAGGATCTGGATAAAACCCGTCAAACCTATGCAGATCTCAATAACACCTGGACGCGAAACGAAGCGGTGGTAAGAGATCACAGCACAGCCTACTATGGCAAAATCGAGACGGCCATTTCGCTCTTGCGCAGTAGTATTGAAACAGAGCCTACTGATTTTACCAACATCCAGTCCTCTTATGATGACCTCAAAAATGGGATTGATGCCTTTGTAAAAGGAGAAGCCATTAGCAGTGCCAGTACGGATTTGACGTTGAACGATGGGATCAAGCTTTTGGAGAAGGCGCAAAGCCAATTCCAATCCGGCGACGATAAGTCTGCTACAGCGACTATGAAGCAGTTCATCACGATCTGGCCAACCATCGAGGGGGATGTTAGCACGACCAATCCAAGTCTCTACACGCGCGTAGAGAGCGAATCCCCGGTTATTATGGTCAAGGGGAAAGAAAAGGCCTATCAAGAGAAATTACAAGCCTTGATCAAGGACCTTTCTGCGATCGATACGACAGCTTCTTACAACACTTTTGATGCCATGTTGATTCTTCTGCGTGAAGGAGTAGAAGCCCTTCTGATTGTCATGGCGCTTGTGACGACCCTTAAGGCCGCTAAGATGAGGAAAGGTCTCAAATGGGTTTACGGTGGAGCTATCGCTGGTGTTCTTGCCAGTGCAGCGATCGCTCTTATTCTGCAAGTAGCATTTCCAGCTGTTACTTCGGGGTCTAACCGGGAAATCATTGAAGGTGGCGTTGGGATTTTCGCTGTGGTCATGATGATCCTCATAGGAATTTGGCTCCATAGCAAGTCCTCTGTCAAACAGTGGAATGCCTTTATGGACCGTCAGATGAAGACCGTGACGGCTACAGGAAGCTTTGTCTCTATGTTTGCCCTCAGTTTCTTAGCAGTCTTTCGAGAAGGGGCTGAGACCATTCTCTTCTATGTCGGGATCATTCCGCGGATTACGACCGCGAATTTCTTACTGGGAATCGGGCTTGCTATAGCTGTGCTCATCATCATTGCAGTGGCCATGACCAAGGCTAGTCAAGCTATCCAACCTCATCGAATCTTTTTCATTCTGACATGGTTGATTTACGTCTTGGCTTTCAAGATGCTCGGTGTCAGCATCCACGCCCTGCAGTTGACCAATATCCTACCAAGCCATTTGGTCAATGGACTTCCAACCATCGATTGGGCGGGCATCTATCCAAGCTGGGAAGTTCTTCTTCCCCAACTAATCTTTGTGGCTCTGATCGCCCTCATCACGGTGAGACAACATGGCAAAGAGTAGAGCAGATGAAATGACCATTGTTGAGCACTTGGTCGAATTTCGAAAACGATTGATCGCAGTGGTCTTATGTTATATTATCGTCTTCATCGTAGCCTTTGTATTTGGAGGAGAGCTCTACCAAGCCTTGACGGCTAGCCTGCATCAAAAACTGCTGGTGCTGGGACCGAATGATATCCTCTGGATCTATGTATCGCTGGCCAATCTCACAGCCTTTAGCCTGACCTTGCCCTTTATTGTCTACCAGATCTGGCAATTTGTAAGGCCGGCTCTGAAGGAGAAGGAGGCGCGTGCAATCTTTGCCTACATCCCAGCTAGCTTTATTTGCTTTGTGCTGGGGCTTGCATTTGGTTATGTCTTTGTCAGTCCAGCTATTTTAGAGGTCTTGATGCGTTTAGGAGAAGGGCTGTTTGATACCCAATTAACAGCACAAAATTATCTAACCTTCTTATGGCACACTACCTTGCCTTTAGGGGTCTTGTTCGAGTTACCAGTTTTGGTCGCTTTTCTGACCTCGATTGGTCTCTTGACACCACAGTTTTTAATAACCTACCGACGTTATGCTTACTTTGTTCTGCTGGTCTTAGCCGTCGTGCTAACCCCTGCAGACTTTATCAGTGACTTGGCCATGACACTCCCTTTTATCCTCTTATTTGAAGTCAGTGTCGCCTTCAGTAAAGTCATCTATTCAAGAAAAAGGAGAAACTAATGGGAATTTTACGTGATATTGGAGCACCAGGTTTGATCATCATCATCCTGGGCGCCCTCTTGATTTTTGGACCAAAACGCCTGCCTGAGTTGGGCCAGTCCATCGGCAAAATGTTTGCTGAATTTAAGACAGCTGTCAATAAAGGCAGTGAAGAAGCAGATCAAGACGCCAAAGAAGCTAAAGAAGAAAAAGAATAATCAGACAATTTTCAAAATTCTATTGAGTTCGATTGCATAAAAAGGTATAATAAGACAAGTACTTGCAATCGACGAAGGAGGAAACCATGATTATTACGATTTTGTCACTCATTTTCTATTTTAGCTATATCGGATTCTTATGCTGGTTGGTCGTAAAAATTGTCGAAAAATTGTTCAATTTCTTGTTGAACCGTTAATGAAGAAACAATCCATTTCACCCCGAGTGAGTGGATTTTTTGTGTCCAATTCAGTTAGAAAGATTCAAACAAAGAGGTTTTAACGGTCTCAGATTGAAGATAAAGTCATATAAAAAACTTTCCTTAAGTGAGTACGGACGTCAG
>NZ_KV794429.1:15376-125504 GCF_001808745.1 Streptococcus sp. HMSC057G03 | reverse complement strand
TTCCTTAAGTGAGTACGGACGTCAGCGAACTTATTAGAAGTTCCATGACTAAATCAAAATACAAAGGGCGTCTGCGGATAAAGTCAAAAGAGGAAATTAGAAAGCAAGTGAAACAACACAACAAAACCATCGTTTTACTGACTGTTTTGTTTATTGCTATGCTTTCCATTTCAATGTTTTTATATTTTTCAACTCCTAGTATTTCTTGTTACTAGTGATGGACTATATCATTTTTTTCTTATCTATTTTATAAGAAAGTTAAGCTTAATAGAAATACAGTAATTACAAGATTGTAATATTTTCTGTTATAGCTTTATGTGGCATGGGTATAAATTGATATGACTTTTATTATCTATGGTATAATGAGATAAATTTGGAGTTGTAGAGGTGAGCATTTGGAAGAACATAGACCTGATTTTAGAGATATAAAATCATTTGAAGAATTTAACAGATACTACTGGTATCGAGAAGAGCTTTCACAAATTTGTAAGTACCTTGGATTAGAATACAGATGTACAAAAAAAGAATTAAATCATATTATAGAACAATATTTTAGGGGAAATAGAGTAGAAAAAGTTTTGAGGAAAAGAAACAAAAATCAAACTGAAATAATAACCCTAAATACATCATTACTTGAATGTGGGTTTTCCTTTAATCAGAAATTTCGTGATTATTTTTCAGCTGTAACAGGTGTTAATCCGTTTAAGTTTAATGCTGATATGGCTACTGCTTGGCGAAAAGTAAAACGGGACAACAACATAAATTTTACAATCCAAGATATGATTAAAATATACTATGGAGAGTCAGACTACGCCAAGTATGATAATTCAGCTTGCCAATGGAATCAATTTCTAAAAGACTTTTGTGCAGATGAATTTAGCAATCATTACTCCAACAAGTTAAAAGTTGCGGCTATCCTTTGGAAAGAAGTTAGAGATTCAAAAAATAAAAAAATTTATTCACGGGGACTTCTAAAAGAATATAGCTACAAAATAGAGGAGTACTGTAAGTAAACAACTTCAAGTTTGTCGAACGGAATATAAAGTATTAAAGACGATAGCACTCTGTTTTTGCAGAGTGCTTTTTTGTTTTATAGAATATAAGAGAATGTGGGATACTTGCTTTCTCTGCTAGATGATCTAGCAGAGAAAGATTTATTAGATATGACATCAGTCAGCTAAACCCTTTTAGCTGGCTTTTTTGTTAGCGACTCGGTCATTAACTTGCTTGTCAAAATATAATTCGGTATCATAGATATATAATGTTTGGTAAGTAAGTCCTATTGTCAGTTCGGAACAAGTAGATAGGAGAAGGGGAGAAAAAACTAGTGAATAAAGACCAATTGATAGAGAAACCAGAAATAAATATTGTTGGGGTTATTGCAAATCATCAGTTTAACTGGTATATTTGTTCAAACGAAATGTGGACAATGGATATCGATAAATATATTCAGGCATACCAGGAAGCAGGTCTGGATGTTGATTTCTCCTATTTACCTGAGATTCAGCAGAATCTTCATGTGATTACAAAAAGCAATCTTGAGAGCTACTTAGAAATGTATAAAGATGATTGGCTGAAGGTGACGGTTGAAGAATTGATCTCAATGATCAAACGTTCAATGGAAGAGGAGAACTTGAATTCAGAGATTATTCTGGAAGGAAAAGCCTTGCTTCCGGATCTTTTCATCGATTTTGATAAAGAAGAATTTTATTCAAACCATCTGGGGATGAAAAACTACGAAAGATATGTGCCAAACGGATGGAAGTTTTTTTCAGGACGTTTTGATCATTTGATCCCCAAAGAGGAGCAATATTGGATTGAAGAGACCAAGAAAACTGAAGGAACTAGTCTTCTATTCATATAAAAATAATACAGTTTAAAAGTATTTCATGAGACTGTGAAATGCTTTAAAATTTCGCCACATTTCAAATCTTTATATTCCGTTTCGTTAGGAATAGCGATGGAAAGCCAACCAAATATGCTATACTGAAGTAGATAGAAGGAGGAGCGACTGATGAGCAGAAAGTGGGTAAAGATCATTGCTATTTTAATTTTCATCCTATCCGGTAGTTACTTTGTCTACAATAAACTAACGAAGCCGAATCTTGGACCGAAAACAACAAAGCTCTATAAGCATGGTTTTCTTTTGCTAGAAGAACAAATCGGAACCTACATCAAAGAACACTATACTGGGATTGAGAAGATTGAGTTCTCCCCAATATACGTTACTGAAGAAGGGTCAACATTCTCAAATGCCTATGTGCGTCCGACGATCTATGACAAGTATGGAAATAAAGCTACTCTGGGAGATAAAATAAAGAAATTTATTCCATTAAGTTATGGATTGATTTCAGACATTGTTCTTGATTTTGATGGAGGTGGCAATGAAGTCATTGAGTTACTGGACTCAAATGGCAAACCTGTAGACGTTTCAAATGAGGAGCATTTGCCTAAGAGAGCTATACTCACAGAGGCAAGTAGTACAGATGAAAATATTGAATTATTAGTAGAAGATGGTCAGTTAATAGGAGTCGTAAAGGATGATAAAGGAAGCCCTGGTGCAGAAATTGTTTATAATACGGAACTCCATAAAGGAGACGCGAGAGAGTAGCGCTAACCAATGAAATAGAATGAAAAAGAAAGGACAAAACACATGCAGTATTATTTTATTGGTGGCCTCGGTAGCAATAGCTACCATCTGGCTCCACTTATTGATGAGCTAGGCTTTCCTGTGACCTTTCTAGATCCCTATAGGGAAATGATTCAGACAGAAAACGATCTTTGTGCTTGGTTTCAAGGTCAGATTGGCCAGGCGGAAGAGATCTGTTTATTGGGGCATTCCTTAGGTGGAGATTTGGCTCGTTATCTGGCTAGTGAGTTTCCTCAGATTCAGGCTTTGATTCTCCTGGATGGGGGGTATCTGGATATGGAAAAGATCCTGCCTCTTGAAGAAGAGCTAGAAGGCACGTCGTCCTTCATGCAGCAGCAAGTCTTTGCAACTTTAGAAGAAGCTGTGTTATCAGAACTTGGTGATGGAGCAGATCCTACTCCTATAGCGCAAAAAGCGGTAGAGGCTAGCTATCGTTGGAATCCAGCGAGTGAACGATATGAATTAAATCTGGATCTAGAAAAAGTCATGGCCTTATTGCGTCTACGGCGTCAGATGAAGACTTACCAGATTCCACTGGCGGACCTGCCTGTCCTTTTTATTGGACCTTGCTACCAAGAAGAGCCTGAATGGAGAAAAGACGCTCTGAAGCAGCTAGATCCCCAGATCAAGCAAGTTTTGCTAGATGCTTTGGGGCACGAACTGTATACAGAGGCGCCAGAAATTGTAGCTAGAGAAGTGAACAATTGGCTCCAAAATGTTCATAAATAAAACCTGTTTTCTTTTTTGAAACAGGTTTTTATCTTGTAATTTCCGAACGTTATTTCCTATAAAATCATTCCCATTGCATTAGGTCCGTATCTTTGGTATAATCTATCAAGGAAACGTCAAGAGACGTAGCGATGCGCTTGCGCATAGGTAGGTCAGTTTTTAGAAAAGAGATTTTTCAATCTATGTTAAATGAATTTCCTATTTTCGACTATGAAGATATTCAGTTGATTCCCAACAAATGTATTATCAATAGCCGGTCAGAAGCAGATACAACCGTCCAATTTGGAAACCATACCTTCAAGCTTCCAGTCGTTCCTGCCAATATGCAGACAATCTTGGATGAGAATGTAGCAGAGCAGTTGGCGCGTGGTGGTTACTTCTACATCATGCACCGTTTTGATGAAGAGGGTCGGATTCCTTTTGTCAAACGCATGCATGATCAAGGTTTGATCGCTTCCATTTCGGTTGGTGTTAAGGAATACGAATACGACTTTGTGAGTCAATTAAAGGCAGATGCGCCTGAGTACATCACTATTGATATCGCACACGGTCATGCGGATAGTGTCATTCGGATGATTCAACACATCAAGAAAGAATTGCCAGATACCTTTGTCATTGCTGGAAATGTTGGAACTCCTGAAGCTGTTCGTGAATTGGAAAATGCGGGAGCTGATGCGACTAAGGTCGGCATCGGCCCTGGTAAGGTTTGTATCACCAAAGTGAAGACTGGATTTGGTACAGGTGGTTGGCAATTGGCTGCTCTTCGCTGGTGCTCAAAAGCAGCGCGCAAGCCAATCATTGCGGACGGTGGTATTCGGACCCACGGTGATATTGCCAAATCGATTCGTTTCGGGGCGTCTATGGTCATGATCGGTTCTCTCTTTGCAGGACATATCGAAAGTCCTGGTAAAACAGTAGAGATTGATGGAGAGTCTTTCAAAGAGTACTATGGATCTGCTTCAGAGTACCAAAAAGGTGCTTATAAAAACGTCGAAGGTAAGAAGATTTTATTGCCTGCCAAGGGTCATTTGCAAGATACCTTGACAGAAATGGAACAAGATTTGCAAAGTTCGATCTCTTATGCAGGAGGCCGAAAATTAGCAGATTTGAAACATGTTGACTATGTGATCGTTAAGAATTCTATCTGGAATGGCGATGCACACTAATTGAATTACTTATTTATTTCACGAATAGGCGTGATGTTTCTACAAGGTGCCGGAACACCTAACAATAAGTAAGTCGGGATTATTTCTCTTTCTAGAGAGATTTCAAGGCTTGCTTAGCAGGCCTTTTTGTATTTTGTGAATGAAGTAGAGGATTTTTTAAAAAAGTAGGAGGAAGTATGAAATTACTTGAAGAGCGCATCTTAAAAGATGGCAATGTTTTAGGTGAGAATATCCTCAAGGTGGACTCCTTTTTGACCCACCAAGTGGATTTCAAATTGATGAAAGAAATTGGTCAGACTTTTGCGGACCGGTTCAAAGATGCTGGTGTGACCAAAGTCGTGACCATTGAAGCATCTGGGATTGCACCTGCCCTTTATGTAGCTGAAGCCTTGGATGTTCCCATGATCTTTGCTAAGAAGGCGAAAAACATCACGATGAATGAAGGCATCTTGACGGCTGAGGTTTATTCCTTTACCAAGCAAGTCACCAGCACCGTTTCGATTGCTGGTAAATTCTTGGATCCATCAGATAAGGTTTTGATCATTGACGATTTCCTCGCAAATGGTCAAGCAGCCAAAGGATTGATTCAAATCATCGAACAAGCCGGGGCTCAAGTCGAAGCGATTGGGATTGTGATTGAAAAATCCTTCCAAGATGGACGAGGATTGTTAGAAGAGTTGGGATATCCAGTTGTATCCCTCGCACGTTTGGACCGTTTTGAAAATGGTCAGGTTGTATTTAAGGAGGCAGACATCTAATGCAAAAAGAAGAAAGCCATTCACAGGCGGCCATTCTAGGCTTGCAACATCTTTTGGCCATGTATTCGGGATCTATTTTGGTGCCGATCATGATCGCAGGAGCTTTGGGCTATAACGCTCATCAACTAACCTACCTCATCTCTACAGATATCTTCATGTGTGGGGTAGCAACTTTCCTTCAAGTGCAGCTCAATAAATACTTTGGGATCGGCCTTCCGGTAGTCCTTGGGGTTGCCTTCCAGTCTGTGGCACCTCTCAGCATGATCGGGGCTAGCCATGGTAGTGGTGCCATGTTTGGTGCCTTGATTGTCTCAGGGATTTATGTCATCCTTGTCTCTGGTTTCTTCTCTAAGATTGCCAATCTCTTCCCATCTATTGTAACGGGATCTGTTATTACAACCATTGGTTTGACTTTGATTCCAGTAGCGATTGGAAATATGGGAAATAATGCGCCAAAACCAACCGTTCAAAGCTTGATTTTGGCTGTGGTGACCATTCTCATCATTTTAGTTGTTAATATCTATACGACTGGGTTTATTAAATCCATTTCAATTTTGATTGGTTTGATCGTAGGTACTGCTATTGCGGCTTCTATGGGCTTGGTAGACTTCACACCTGTGGCTCAAGCTCCAGTTGTTCACGTTCCAACACCTTTCTTCTTTGGAGCTCCTAAGTTTGAAATCACCTCAATCGTCATGATGTGTATCATCGCGACAGTTTCTATGGTGGAATCAACAGGTGTCTATCTTGCACTTTCTGATATTACCAAAGATCCAATTAATAGCACGCGCCTTCGCAATGGTTACCGTGCTGAAGGGTTGGCCGTTCTCCTCGGTGGTATCTTCAACACCTTCCCTTACACCGGATTCTCACAAAACGTTGGCTTGGTGAAATTGTCTGGTATCAAGACTCGCTTGCCAATCTACTATGCCGCTGGTTTCCTTGTTCTTCTTGGTCTCCTTCCTAAGTTTGGAGCTTTAGCACAAATCATCCCAAGCCCAGTTCTTGGGGGAGCGATGCTGGTTATGTTCGGTTTTGTATCGATTCAAGGGATGCAGATTCTTGCGCGTGTTGATTTTGAACACAATGAGCACAATTTCCTAATTGCAGCGGTATCGATTGCTGCAGGGGTTGGTTTGAACAACAGCACCCTCTTCAATGGCCTTCCAACAGGATTCCAAATGTTCTTTGCGAACGGAATTGTCGTTGCCAGTGTCTTGGCGATCGTTCTCAATGCTGTTTTAAACCGCAATAAACACTAATTACAGATGAACCGGAGGTCCTTGGATCTTCGGTTTTTTTGACTTTTAAAGAAACATATAGTAGAGTGGAAGAGGAGAAAATCTAGTTTGATGAGAAGAGAGTTAGAATCATGTATGTAACCTATCACTTTAAAGAGCGCTTGCGCTTGTTTTTGAGTCTATTTTTTCCGATTTTAATCTACCAATTGGCCAATTATTCAGCCAGCTTTGTCGATACAGCCATGACTGGTCAGTACCGGACCCTTGATTTGGCTGGTGTTTCTACAGCTACCAGTTTGTGGAATCCATTTTTTACTTTCCTGACAGGGATTGTCTCTGCGCTGACACCGATTGTTGGGCATCATTTAGGAAAGGGAAATAAAGAACGGATTGCTGGCGATTTTTACCAATTCCTCTATATGTCATTTGGTATGGCTATTCTCTTAATAGGCTTTGTTTGGGGGATTGCACCCATGATTCTCAAGCAGATCGGCTTAGAAAATGTTGTTGCCCAAATAGCCATTCGCTATTTATATTTCCTTTCTCTGGGAATCTTACCCTTATTGCTCTTTAGTATCGTGCGGACCTTCCTCGATACCTTGGGAATGACGCGTCTATCCATGTACTTGATGCTCTTGCTTTTTCCTCTCAATGCTTGTTTTAACTATATCCTGATCTATGGGGCATTTGGTTTTCCTGAGATGGGAGGAGCAGGAGCAGGTCTTGGAACCTCTCTGGCCTACTGGGTCTTGCTGGTGATTGCGGTTTTGATCTTGTGCAAGCATCCCAAGGTAGCACCTTTCCAATTGTGGAAGCCGCAACCTTATGATTTTCAAGGGATGAAAGAAGTATTGCGCCTTGGGCTTCCAATCGGTGGAATTGTTTTTGCAGAAGTCATCATCTTCTCGCTCGTTGGTCTATTAATGGCAAAATTCCCATCACTGACCATTGCGAGCCACCAATCAGCCATGAATTTTTCAACCCTGATGTATGCTTTCCCGGTTAGTATCTCCAGTACCATGGCGATTATCGTCTCTTACGAACTGGGAGCAGGAAGACCAGAAGTGGTCAAACAATATTGTCGTTTGGGACGACTGACAGCCTTTGGGTTTGCCATTGTCACCCTCGTCTTTCTCTATACATTCCGCTTCCAACTAGCAGGGCTATATGGCAAGGATCCAGTCTTTGTGCAGCAAACAGCTATTTTCATGACCTATAGTCTCTTTTTCCAAGTAGCCGATACCTTCGCAGCACCCCTACAAGGGATTTTGCGGGGCTATAAGGATACAACGGTTCCTTTCTTATTAGGAGTCTTTAGTTATTGGTGTATCTCTATCCCACTGGGGATTTTTCTTGACCATGTGACCAACCTTGGTCCCTATGCCTATTGGATCGGCCTCATTTCTAGCCTTGTCGTGAGTGGAATTTGCTACCAACTGCGGCTCTGGCAGATCGAAAAAAAGCAAACAAACTAAAATAAAGTCTGGGAGACCAGGCTTTTTATGTACCGTAAATATTATAAATTTTCTGAAAGTTCTTGACAATTGATGTCAAAGTGGTAAGATTAGGAGGTAGAAATGAAGAACTAGAAGGAGAACAAGATGAGAAGTGATATGATCAAAATGGGGATCGACCGAGCACCAGCACGTGGTCTCCTCTATGCAACAGGGCAAGTAAAATCAGCAAAGGATATGCAAAAGCCCTTTATTGCCATTTGTAACTCCTATATTGATATCGTTCCAGGCCATGTTCACCTGCGTGAATTAGCGGATGTTGCTAAGGAAGCTATCCGCGAGGCTGGTGGGATTCCTTTTGAATTTAATACCATCGGTGTCGATGATGGGATTGCGATGGGCCATATCGGGATGCGTTATAGTTTGCCATCTCGCGAGTTGATCGCAGATGCTGCTGAAACAGTCATCAATGCCCACTGGTTTGATGGTGTTTTCTATATTCCCAACTGTGATAAGATTACACCAGGAATGATTTTAGCTGCCATGCGGACCAATGTGCCTGCCGTATTTTGTTCTGGTGGACCCATGAAGGGTGGCGTTGACATGACGGGGCATCAAGCGACGCTCTCAAGTTTGTTTGAAGCTGTAGGTACTTATCAAGCTGGTGATATGAGCATGGATGAGCTGGATTTCTTGGAAAAAAATGCCTGCCCAACCTGTGGCTCTTGCTCTGGTATGTTTACTGCCAATTCCATGAACTGTTTGATGGAAGTATTAGGCCTTGCTCTTCCTGGAAATGGTACCATCCTAGCGGTTTCGGATGAACGTCGTGAATTGGTTCGCCAAGCGGCCAAACAATTGGTAGAGAATATTAAAAAGGATATCCGTCCACGGGATATTGTGACCAAAGAAGCCATCGACGATGCCTTTGCGCTCGATATGGCCATGGGTGGTTCAACCAATACTGTGCTTCATACGCTCGCAATTGCGCGTGAGGCAGGGATTGACTATGATCTCAAAGATATCAACGAAATTGCCAAGAAGACACCTTATCTTTCTAAAATTGCCCCTTCAAGTGTTTACACTATGCATGATGTACATGAAGCTGGTGGTGTACCAGCCATTATCAATCAGTTGATCAAAAAAGGTGCCATTAAGGGTGATCGTATCACAGTTACTGGTAAAACCTTGAAAGAAAACGTTGCTGGTGCTGAAATCAAAAATGAAGAAATTATCCATCCGATCGAGCATCCGATTTCACCTGTAGGTGGTTTGTCGATCCTTTACGGAAATATTGCTCAGGATGGAGCTGTTATCAAGGTCGGTGGGGTCGATCCATCTGTGACTACTTTCCGTGGTAAAGCTATTTGTTGCGATTCACAAGATCAAGCCCTTGAGTTGATTGACAATGGAACAGTCAAGAAGGGCCATGTCGTTGTTATTCGTTACGAGGGTCCTCAGGGTGGTCCTGGTATGCCAGAGATGCTAGCGCCAACCTCTAAGATTGTTGGACGCGGTCTTGGTAAGGATGTGGCACTGATTACGGATGGTCGTTTCTCAGGAGCTACTCGTGGGATTGCTATTGGTCACGTTTCTCCAGAAGCAGCAGAAGGTGGGAATATCGCCTTAATTGAAGATGGGGATGAAATCGTGATTGACCTACCAAATCGTACCCTTGATCTACTTGTCGATGATGCAACTCTTGCAGAACGTCGCAAACATTTGAAACCTTTCAAATCAAAAATTTCCAGCGGTTGGTTGCGTCGCTATACAGCCTTTGCTAAATCAGCTAATGTCGGCGGAACCTTGATGAGTGACGAAGAATTCGAAGAACGGAAAGCAGAACGTCAAGCCCAAGAAAAATAAGAAAAAACCTTTCCTGCTATGTGATATCACAAGCAAGAAAGGTTTTTTAGTGGAACCATTATTTGGTGCGCATTTCACCTTGAGGGAAGTAGGTTCCTTCAGGCATATCGTTAATGATGACGTGAACAGCTGACTGAGGAGCACCAGTATTGCGGACAACAGCTTCGGTTACTTCCTTGGCCAAGGCTTTCTTTTGTTCCAAGGTGCGTCCTTCAAATAGGTCAATTCGTACAAATGGCATATGGCCACCTCCTAAATTTTTTATAGGACTATTTTATCACATTTTGGGATACAAAGCTTAGCAAAATTATGGTAAAATGATAATGAAACACATTTTAGAGAGAACAAAAGGAAAATGGCACAATTATATTATAAATATGGGACCATGAACTCGGGGAAAACCATTGAGATCTTGAAGGTGGCCCATAATTATGAAGAGCAAGGCAAGAGCGTCGTCATCATGACCTCGGCAATCGACACCAGAGATGGAGTTGGAGTAGTTTCTAGCCGGATCGGTATGAAACGAGAAGCTGTTGCAATTGAAGACGATACGGATATCTTTGGCTTTATTAAAAACCAAGCAATCAAACCTTACTGTGTCTTAATCGATGAAGCTCAATTTTTGAAACGCCACCATGTCTATGACTTGGCAAGAGTCGTGGATGAACTGGATGTGCCGGTCATGGCTTTTGGCCTCAAAAATGATTTCCGAAATGAACTCTTTGAAGGTTCCAAACACCTCCTCTTGTTAGCCGACAAGATCGAGGAGATCAAAACCATCTGCCAATACTGTTCCCGCAAGGCGACCATGGTCTTGCGTACCCAAGCGGGTAAACCTGTCTATGATGGAGAGCAGATCCAGATCGGTGGACACGAGACCTATATCTCGGTTTGCCGCAAGCATTATTTTAATCCAGACATACCAACCGAAAGCGTCTAGAACGTTTTAGAGAGGATAATAATGTCTATTTGTTTAAAAGATATTACAATAGAGAATTATTTTGACGTTTTAAATCTAGAAGTTCATCCAAATCAAAGGAATTTTATTGCATCCAATTCCATTAGTTTAGCTGAAGCCTATGTATATGATAAAAATGGTGATTTTATAGCTCCCTTAGCAGTTTATGATAAGGAAGTATTAGTTGGTTTTGTTATGATTGCCTATGACCAGAAAATTGAGATCAGCAAGGGAAATTACTTGTTATTTCGCTTTATGATCGATAAACGATTTCAAGGTTTAGGCTATTTTAAACCGACTATGGATGCAGTCATTGACTTTGTTCGAACAGAGCCAGCTGGAAAAGCAACAAGTCTTTGGCTATCTTATGAACCGGAAAATAATCAAGCGAGATCTTGCTATCTCCATTATGGATTTAAAGAAACTGGCGAAGTCATAGAAGACGAGATTGTAGCAATCTATGATCTAACAACCAAGAATTAAGGAGCAAACATGAATATCTATGATCAACTACAAGCTGTAGAAGACCGATACGAAGAGTTAGGAGAATTGTTGAGTGACCCAGATGTGGTCTCCGATACCAAACGATTTATGGATCTTTCAAAAGAAGAAGCTTCTACTCGTGATACGGTGACAGCTTACCGAGAGTACAAACAAGTCCTTCAAAATATTGTCGATGCTGAAGAAATGATCAAGGAAGCAGGTGGCGATGCAGATTTGGAAGAAATGGCCAAGCAAGAGCTAAAAGATGCTAAGGCTGAAAAAGAAGAGTACGAAGAAAAACTGAAGATCTTACTTCTTCCAAAAGATCCAAACGATGACAAGAACATTATCTTGGAAATCCGTGGAGCAGCTGGAGGAGACGAAGCCCAGTTATTTGCTGGCGACCTCTTACAAATGTACCAAAAATACGCGGAAAGCCAAGGCTGGCGCTTTGAAGTCATGGAAGCTTCCTACAATGGCGTTGGTGGGATCAAAGAAGTCGTAGCCATGGTTTCTGGTCAATCGGTTTATTCAAAACTCAAGTATGAATCTGGTGCCCACCGGGTACAACGCGTTCCTGTGACCGAAAGCCAAGGTCGTGTCCATACTTCGACTGCTACAGTTCTGGTCATGCCAGAAATCGAAGAAGTCGAGTACGACATCGATCCAAAAGACCTTCGGATCGACATCTACCACGCATCTGGTGCGGGTGGACAGAACGTCAACAAGGTCGCAACAGCCGTTCGTATCGTCCACTTGCCGACCAATATCAAGGTAGAGATGCAAGAAGAACGGACGCAACAGAAGAACCGTGAAAAAGCCATGAAGATCATCCGTGCGCGTGTGGCTGACCACTTTTCTCAGATTGCCCAAGACGAGCAAGACGCTGAGCGGAAGTCTACTATCGGGACTGGTGACCGTTCAGAGCGGATCCGGACTTACAACTTCCCTCAAAACCGTGTGACTGATCACCGGATTGGCTTGACCCTTCAAAAACTGGACACCATCTTATCTGGTAAACTGGACGAAGTGGTCGATGCTTTGGTCTTGTATGATCAAACACAAAAATTAGAAGAGTTGAATAACTAATGTTGTTGGGACCATTATTAGCCCAGTATGAAGAAGCATTAATAGCCGTTGGAGAGGAAGCAGAAAGCCTCTCCTTCGCGTATCGTGCTTTAAAAAACTGGACCTTTACAGACTTTGTCCTTGCCTTGCAAAAAGAAGTAGAATCAGAGGACCAGGCCTTGCTTGAATCCATCTTTGAGCAGTTGAAACATCACGTCCCTGCCCAGTATATTATTGGGAGCGCCGAATTTTGTGGCCATGTTTTTACAGTGGATGAGCGCGTGCTGATCCCACGACCTGAAACAGAAGAATTGGTTGCTCTTATTCTGGAAGAAAATGATGGGGAGACCTTACGAGTTCTGGATATTGGGACAGGAAGTGGGGCCATTGCCATTAGCCTAGCCCTCGCTAGACCTACCTGGCAGGTTCAAGCTAGTGATGTCTCAGAGGAGGCCTTAGCCCTGGCTCAAGAAAATGCCAAGCAGTTAGAAGCTGTCCTTGAATTCAAGTCGTCAGATGTACTGGACGAACTAGAAGGTCCTTATGACCTGATTGTGTCCAACCCTCCCTATATCTCTCATGATGATGTAGAAGAAGTCGGAGCCAATGTTTTAGCCTCTGAACCCCACTTAGCTCTTTTTGCGGATCGTGATGGATATGCCATCTACGAAAAGATTGCCCAGCAAGCACCAAGTGTTTTAACAGCAGATGGTAAAATTTATCTAGAAATTGGTTATAAGCAAGGAAGCAAGGTAAAAGAGCTCTTTCAAGAGACATTTCCCGACAAACGCGTTCGCGTTCTGAAAGACCAATTTGGACAAGATAGAATGGTAGTAGTAGACAATGGATCACATTGAGAAAGAATTAGAAGCAGGACGTGCGGTTATTCTGCCAACTGAAACAGTCTATGGTATTTTTGCCAAAGCTTTGAATCAAGAGGCAGTTGATTATATTTACGAAATAAAACGTAGACCGAGAGACAAGGCTCTGAATTTAAATGTAGCCAATGAAAAAACAATTCGAATTTATTCGAAAAATCAACCTGGCTATTTAGCAAAACTGATTGATTCATTTTTGCCAGGGCCTTTGACTATTATTCTTCAAGCGAATGACAAGGTGCCAGACTGGATTCATTCCGGATTGGATACTGTTGGTTTCCGTATTCCGGCTCACCCAAAAACATTGGAATTAATTCATAAATTCGGGCCTTTGGTTGGTCCTTCGGCCAATCTTTCAGGTCATGCAAGTGGAACAAAGTATAAGGCCATTGTAAGCGAGTTTGATCAAGTGGTTCCTGGAATAGAGGATGATGAATTTCTGACTGGACAAGATTCAACTATTTTGGATATCTCTGGTTCCAAGGCCAGGATTTTGCGGCAAGGTTCTATAACGAAAGCTGACTTGCTTGCACAAGTGCCAGAGCTTTCTTTTGAGGAAGATGAACTTCCTCAGTGATAATGTACATAAATAATTTTTTATAAAGGAGTAGACCCATGATTTTTGATAAAGAAGATTACAAAGCCTATGATGCAGACCTATGGAATGCGATCGCTAAAGAAGAAGAGCGTCAACAAAACAATATTGAGTTGATTGCTTCTGAAAATGTCGTCTCTAAAGCAGTGATGGCTGCTCAAGGGTCTATTCTAACCAATAAATATGCCGAAGGCTACCCTGGTCGTCGTTACTATGGCGGGACAGATGTGGTCGATGTGGTCGAAAGTCTCGCGATCGAACGGGCCAAAGAAATCTTTGGTGCTAAATTTGCCAACGTTCAACCGCATTCAGGAAGTCAGGCAAACTGTGCTGCCTATATGGCCTTGATTGAGCCTGGTGATACTGTCATGGGGATGGATCTAGCTGCCGGTGGGCATTTGACGCACGGAGCTTCTGTGAGCTTTTCTGGTCAAACCTATAACTTTGTGTCCTATAGTGTAGATCCTGAAACAGAGCTCTTGGATTTTGACGCCATCTTAAAACAAGCCCAAGAAGTGAAGCCAAAACTCATCGTCGCTGGTGCCTCAGCCTACTCTCATATCATTGATTTCTCAAAATTCCGTGAGATTGCAGATGCAGTAGGAGCTAAGCTCATGGTTGATATGGCCCATATTGCTGGTCTCGTAGCAGCAGGTCTCCATCCAAGTCCAGTTCCTTATGCACATATCACGACAACGACCACTCACAAGACCCTTCGTGGACCTCGTGGAGGCCTAATCTTGACCAATGACGAGGAATTAGCTAAGAAAATTAACTCTGCTATTTTCCCTGGTATTCAAGGAGGACCGTTGGAGCATGTCATTGCAGCCAAAGCTGTCGCATTCAAAGAAGCGCTGGATCCTGCCTTTAAAGAGTATGCAGCTAACGTGATTAAGAACAGTCAGGCCATGGCTGATGTCTTCTTGCAAGATCCTGATTTCCGCGTCATCTCAGGCGGAACAGAGAACCACCTTTTCCTTGTTGACGTCACTAAAGTCGTTGAAAACGGAAAAGTGGCGCAAAACTTGTTGGATGAAGTCAATATTACCCTCAACAAGAACTCTATTCCTTATGAAACCTTGTCTCCATTTAAGACCAGTGGGATTCGGATTGGTGCAGCAGCTATCACCGCTCGTGGTTTTGGTGAAAAAGAAAGTCGCACCGTTGCTGAACTCATGATCAAAGCGCTGAAAAATGCGGACAAGCAAGAAGTATTAGACGAAGTGCGTAGCCAAGTCAAAGCCTTGACAGACGCCTTTCCACTTTACGAGGACTAAACCATCTTATGGATATTTACGTAAAAAAAGCCATCATTCATCAATTTAGCCCAGACGATACCGATCTCTATCTGGCAGATAAATTTCTCAATATCACGCCTAAAATCGAGGAATACTTGCGTAAGAAGATTGAAAGGGTTTATTCTGATGAAGCCAGGACTGGTATTTTCGAAGAGGACAATCCTTTTCTTGAGTTGATTTCAGATGACCTATTAGAAACTTCAGTCGCAGTAGCGAATCGTTGGAAGGAAGAATTTGTCGTCTCTGAGAATCAAAAGACCAATGATTTGGTGTTCATTCAATTCTCAAAAGAAGGGGTGGACCATTTTGCCTTTCTTCGGATCGCCTTACGGGAAACCTTGACGCATCTTGGCGGTGAAGTGGACAATCCGATTAAGTTGACGCAAAATAATCTACCTGGTTTTGGGACTGGTGCAGATGAAGCTTTGGTCATCAATCTTCAAAGCCGCAAATACCACTTGATTGAAAAACGGATCAAGTACAATGGGACGTTCTTGAATTATTTTTCTGAGAATCTGTTGCAGGCGCAACCCAAGATCTCTCCAAAAAAATCGATCAAGGCACTGGAAAAAACAGCCCAGAAGATTGCGGAAAGCTTTAACACAGATGATTTTCAATTTCAATCAAAGGTTAAATCAGCTATTTTTAACCATATTGAGGAAGAAAATAAACTCTCTCCTGAGAAATTAGCGGATGATCTCTTCGACGACAATCTGACAGCTCGCCTCAGTTTTATTGACCAAGTCAAAGAAGCTGTACCAGAACCTGTCACCTTTGAAGAGATTGATGCAAGTCGCCAGTTGAAGAAGTTCGAAAATCAGAAATTGTCATTGTCAAATGGAATTGAACTGATCGTTCCGAATAATGTCTATGAAGATGCAGAATCTGTTGAATTTATTCTAAACGAGAACGGGACCTATTCTATTCTGATCAAAAATATTGAGGATATACAGAGTAAATAATGATTAAACGTATAGTGAAGATCTTCTTATTCATCTTACTAATATTTGGAATCTACAAGGGTGTTCAGATCCACCATGATGTCAAACAAGTCATGCAGTACCGCTCCCTGGTTAGAGAAGTCCTTGCTGAGGAGGACACCACGGCCAATGAAAACCTCATTCTGGCTATGATCTATACGGAGACCAAAGGCAGAGAAGACGATGTCATGCAGGCGAGTGAGAGTGCAAGTGGTGAGACCAATACTATTAGTGATAATAAGGCCAGTATTCGCCAAGGAATTCAAACTCTTTCAGATGAGTTAAAAGAAGCCAAGAAAAAAGGCGTTGATAGCTGGACTGCGGTTCAAGCCTATAATTTTGGGAAAGACTACATCGATTACGTCGCAAAACACGGTGGAACAAATTCCCTAGAGTTGGCCCGCGCTTATTCACGGGATGTAGTAGCGCCAAGTCTTGGCAATGTAACCGGTGAAACTTATCTTTACCTCCACCCAATCTCTCTTTTAAACGGGATGGAACTCTACATTAATGGGGGCAATATTTATTATTCCCGTTTAGTAGAAACCAATATGACGATTATGAAGTTATTTTCATGGTTTTAATCATTTTCCAAAGAGCCAATTGGCTCTTTTTAAGTTGATCAGTACTACCTCCAATTTTGGGGGATAATAAAAATGTCATGCATTCTTAAAAAAACTGTAAGCTAGTTTTAAGAAATCAACTGTATAATGAAAATCGAAGTGGGTAAACTTTTTATTTACTTCTTTTTTCATCTCTAGTGAGGTGAGAAAGGTAATAAGAGATGCCCAGAGGTAATTTGAATTAGAAAGAAGAAAAAGATGAAATTAAAGAAGATTGCATTGTTTGTAACAACGACTTTGGCTTTGTTTACAGGTGTCCCTCGGGTTTCTGCAGATAGCAATGTGCAGAAAGTCATCGACGAAACCTATGTCAAACCAGACTATGTTTTGGGTTATTCGCTGGACCAAAGTCAAATCGAACAAACCTTGAGTCTCTTGAACTACGATAGTTCAAAAGATAAAGAAGAGTGGAAGACCATGACACCAGAGGTTTATTCTTCGATTATGAACGTTGCGAACGATGATAGTTTGGAACTTTATTCCTCTGTTAAAATTCAAAAATTAGGCAAAAATAAGCCACTAGAAGTGAATATCGTGACACCTCAAAATATCACCAAGGTCACTGCAGATATGTATCGTAATGCAGCCGTTACACTTGGATTGGAGCATGCTCAAATTACAGTAGCTTCCCCTATCCAAGTGACCGGAGAAAGTGCCTTGGCTGGGATCTATTACTCGCTTGAGAAAAATGGTGCCAAAGTTTCTCAAGAAAGCAAAGATCTGGCCCAAGAAGAGTTAAAGACTTTATCCGGGATCAATGAAGAAAACGCTGGTAAGAAAAACTTCGATGCGGATAAGTTAAACGTAGCATTGACCGACATAAAAACGGCAGTAGCCAATGCCAAACAGAACAATCAGGATTTAAGCAAAGATGATATTCGAAAGATCGTCGAAGAAACCCTGAAAAATTATAAGCTGGATACAACTGTGACAGGTAACCAGATCAATTTGATCGTGAATTTCGCAGTCAACCTCTCAAAGAGTAGCGTCATCAGCAGCAAAAGCTTTACCAAAACCTTGTCGGATCTGAAAGATAGTATCGTAGACAAGGCAGGCGATACCTTTAACAATATCAATCTGAATTTTGATACCAATGCCATTTTAAAAGATAGTGGTAACTTCTTTACAAATGCGTGGAATGCCATTGCCGGCTTCTTCGGAGCCATCTGGAATGCCATTGTCAAATTCTTTAGTGGTTTAGTTGGCTAAAAATAGCAGAAAAGCACTCCTGATAAGATGTCAGAGTGCTTTTTGTGTGTGGTTTCCTATTTTTATACTTAAATAGAAATTTTTATGTTAAGGTCATAAAAAAAGGTCCAGTGGACCTTTAACTCGCTTTGCTAATTATTGGCTTGTGAATCAAGGTCCCCCCAGACTTTTAAACTCGCTTGACTAATTTTAAGCTCGTGAAAAAAAGGTCCACTGGACCTTTTTTTATTCCCACTCTACAGTTGCAGGTGGTTTACTTGTGATATCGTAGACGATGCGGTTAACGTGGTCAACTTCGTTTACGATACGAACTGAGATTTTTTGGAGGACTTCCCATGGAATCTTCGCAAAGTCAGCTGTCATTCCATCGATAGAAGTGATAGCACGGATGGCGATTGTGTAGTCGTAGGTACGGCCGTCACCCATAACACCCACGGAACGAACGCCTGTGTTGACAGTGAAGTATTGCCAGATATCACGGTCAAGACCAGCTTTGGCGATTTCTTCACGGAGGATAGCGTCTGATTCACGAACGGTTTCGAGTTTTTCTTCAGTGATTTCTCCCATAACACGGATGGCAAGACCTGGGCCAGGAAATGGTTGGCGCCATACGATGTGGTCTGGCATACCAAGCTCAGTACCAAGCGCACGAACTTCATCTTTATAAAGAGTGTTCAGTGGCTCGATCAGTTCAAACTGCATATCTTCTGGAAGTCCACCAACGTTGTGGTGAGACTTGATGGTTTGAGCAGTATCCGTACCAGACTCGATCACGTCAGTGTAGAGAGTTCCTTGTGCCAAGAATTTCACATCTTTGAGCTTACTTGCTTCGTCATCAAAGACATAAACAAACTCGTTACCGATGATCTTCCGTTTTTTCTCAGGATCAGATACACCAGCTAACTTATCAAGGAAACGTTTTGAAGCATCTGCTTTAACGATGTTCAAACCAAACTTACCACCAAGCATATCCATCACTTGATCAGCTTCGCCTTTACGAAGAAGACCGTGGTCTACAAAGATACAGATCAATTGATCGTCGATAGCTTTTTGAAGGAGAACCCCAACAACGGAAGAGTCAACACCACCTGAAAGACCAAGAAGGACACGTTTGTCTCCGACGGTTTCACGGATTTTTTTGATCTGCATGTCAATGAAGTTGTCCATGGTCCAGTCACCTTTAGCCCCACAGATGTTCAAGGCAAAGTTACGCAAGATGTCATAACCGTGAACAGAGTGACGAACCTCAGGGTGGAATTGGATTCCGTAGATTTTCTTGTCTGGATTTTCAATCGATGCAAATGGACAGTCAGCAGAAGTACCAGTGCGGATAAAGTCAGCCGGAATTTCTGTAACAGCATCCCCGTGGCTCATCAAGACCAATTGTTTGTCTGGTGTGCCGGCAAAAAGAGCAGAAGATTCTGTCAAAGTCAGTTCAGATTGACCATATTCGCGGTTACCAGCATCACCTGCAGGAACGACCTTCCCACCCAATTTATGGGTTAACAATTGCATCCCGTAACAGATTCCAAGGATTGGAATACCGAGTTCAAAAATTTCAGGATCGATATCAAAAGAACCTTCCTCGTATACAGAGTTTGGTCCACCTGAAAGAACGATCCCAACTGGATTGATTGCACGAACTTCATCAGCAGAAATCTTGTGGCTCTTCAACTCTGAGAAGACTCCAATTTCACGAATCCGACGTGAAATAAGCTGATTGTATTGGCTACCGTAGTCAAGCACGATGATTTTTTCAACATCATGCAAATCAGTTGATAGGTTTGTCATCTTATCCCCTTCTTAAAGAAATTTACTTTCCTCTATTCTAACACAAAAGCCATGTCTTTACCAATCTCTGATTGAAGAATTAGGAATTTTACGCTACAATAGAGGTAATACATAGAAAGAGCAAGGTTATGATTCCAGCTTACATTCAAATTCATGATCAGATTAAGTCTGAGATTGATCAAAAAATATGGAAAATCGGGGAGCGTCTTCCCAGCGAACGCGATCTGGCTGAGAAATTTCAGGTGAGTCGGATGACGCTGAGGCAGGCTATTACCCTTCTGGTTGAAGAAGGAGTGCTTGAAAGACGAGTAGGAAGTGGCACCTTTATCACCAGCACGCGCGTCCAAGAAAAAATGCGAGGCACAACCAGTTTTACAGAAATTATGAAATCGCAAGGCAAGGAACCTTCTAGCCAAGTGATATCATACCGTAAAACCATTCCTAGCCTCCAAGAAGTGGACAAATTGGGCATCGATAAGACTGAGACCATCATTCGGATGGAGCGGGTCCGGTATGCTGATGGGATCCCTGTCGTTTATGAAGTGGCCTCTATTCCAGAGAAATTTATTAAGAATTTCAATCGCGAAGAGGTAACCAGCCATTTCTTCCAAACCTTGGAGCGCCATGGTTATAAGATTGGAAAGTCCCACCAGACCATCTATGCGCGATTGGCCAAGGATAAGATTGCGGACTACTTACAGATTTCAAAAGGACAGGCTATTTTAGGTCTGACACAGGTTTCCTATTTTGAAGATGGGACGGCCTTTGAGTATGTAAAAAGTCAGTATGTCGGCGAGCGGTTCGAATTTTATTTGGAAAACAACTAAGCTCGCAATTCACAGTAATAAAAAACTCTTCAGATGTGTGAGAGGCTCACTCTCTTTGGCATTTGGGAGCTTTTTTTAGGTTGAAGTCATTCTTTCTAAATAGTGATAGTACGGTCAAAAATAAAAGATTTAAAAAAATTTAAAAAAATTTTATTTTTTCTTCAATTTTTGATTTTTTTTACGAATTAATAGATAGAAGCAGGTTTTAAAGCTTAAATAAGAGATATAAGGCAGGAAAAAATGAAAAAAATAAAAATTGATGTGGTAGCTGTTCCCTTGAGTGGGCATCTGTACCCAACTTTAAATCTCGTTAAACCCTTATTAGATGATCCAACTATGGAAATCCGAGTTTTCACGGGTCCTCAGAAAAAAGCCGTCGCAGAAAGCCTTGGCTTCACTGTCGTTCCCATTCTAGAGGACAAGGTAGAAGAATTTGAACGTGCGGCTAATAACGATAAGAAACACAATCTCTTTTCAGCTTATCGGCAATTGTCTAGGAGTTTAGATTTGATTAATCATGTATCGGATCAATTGCTAGAGGAATGGCGCGTCAATCGTCCAGATATTGTCATTGCTGATTTTATCACTCTATCAGCAGGCTTTGTGGCAGAAGAGTTAGAAATTCCTTGGATCACCACCATGGCAACCCAATTTGTAATCGAAACTCCTTATGGTCCTCCTTGTTTCTTTGGAGGTATGGGAATCGCACGAACAAAGAAAGAAGAGAAGATACAAGCACTATGCCGTAAACTCACGCGCATTGGAAAATACTGTGGGGCTTTCCTCTTACGCAAACGCTTAAAACGTTACAATTTCAAGTTGTACAATCAAAATGGAGTAGAGACCATCTACTCTCCTTATGCCATCTTTGGAATTGGTATGATGGAGCTAGAGTTAAAAACACACTTCCCTCATCAATATGCCTGGCTTGGCCCTTTGGGAACTTCTCTTGAAAAAGCTGAAGATTATCCTTTAGATCTCAGTCCTTACGAGAACAAGACGAAGGTACTCGTGACATGTGGAACCCAGTTGCCTTGGGCAAAAGAGAACTTGCTAGAACAAACCAAGCATTTGGCCAAAGATCATCCAGAATGTCACTTTTTCGTCACCTTAGGAGATGGGGCAAAAGACTTTTCTGAAGAAGAAGTAGCACCAAATGTGACGGTTGTCTCATATCTGCCCTACAAAGAATATATTCCGCAGATGGACTATGTCATTCACCATGGAGGAGCTGGAATCTTTTATCAGTGTATCGAATTTAAAAAACCAGCCTTGATCTTGCCACATGATTATGACCAATTTGACTATGCGATTCGAGGAGTAGAAGCAGGAATTGCTTTTCAAGCACATCGTAATCGCACCGAAGAGATTCAAGCAGGTTTTAATGCCCTATTAAAAAAAGAATCTTGGGAAAAGTTAGAAAGACTAAACAAACTTTCAAAAACCTACAAGCCGTTGGATACTTTGGAGTTTGAGATTCAACGATTATTAAGACGTGGAACGGATGGGAAACTATGAAAATTCTTGTAACAGGTGCGACTGGCTTCCTTGGAAAATACGTGATCGATGAGTTGTTGGCTCACGATTATTCCATTGTAGCCTTTGGCCGAAATGAAAAAATTGGGAAGGCCCTGGAAAATGAGCGCGTCCAATTTGTGAAAGGGGATTTGAGCTCTATTGAGGAATTAAAACAAGCCTTTCAGTCTGTTGATGCTGTGGTTCACGCTGGAGCTTTATCCACTGCCTGGGGACCTTGGAAGGCCTTCTATCAGGCGAATGTAGTCGGCACTAAAAATGTCCTTGAATTGTGCCGTGAATATGCGGTAAAACGCTTGGTTTACGTATCTTCTCCTAGTATTTACGCAGCTGGAAAAGATCAATTAAACATCAAGGAAAGTGATGCTCCCAAAGAAAATCACCTCAACAATTACATCCGAAGTAAATTGGCGTCTGAAAAACTTTTTTCTGACTATCCGGATGTGCCAAGTATCATCTTGCGTCCTAGAGGATTATTTGGTGTGGGGGATACCAGCATTTTGCCTCGTGTCTTACGCCTCAGTCGAAAAATTGGAATTCCTTTGATTCGAGGGGGAGAGCAGCTCATGGATATGACCTGTGTGGAAAATGTCGCCCTAGCCATTCGCTTGGCTCTGGAAGCAAAAGAAGCTCACGGACAAGTATATAATATTACAAATGGGGAACCAAAGACCTTTAAGTATTTGATCGAAACCACACTAAAGGGATTGGGAGAGCCGATTCGCTATCGGAAAATTCCAGCAGGTCTAGTAGCAGATGTGGCTTATAGCCTTGAAGGGGTGTATCGATTCTTTCATCTGAAAGCTGAACCCCCCTTGACTCGCTATACCTATTATCTCCTTCGATATAGCCAAACTCTCGATATTCAAAAGGCCCAAACCGAACTTGGCTACTATCCAAAAATGACCATTGAAGAAGGGATTGACAACTATGTCCAACATGATCAAGCACATTGATTATTTTCCAGCAGGCTATTGCAGCAGTCATTCTGGTCTCTTATTTAAAGGGATTCCGAATGAAAAAATGCAATTTCCAGCAGGTGTCTTTTTGATTCATCATCGTGAAAAAGGCTATATTTTGTACGATACCGGCTATCACTACGAGATTAAGAAAAAAGCACGGTATTTCTGGTACCGTCTAGCCACACCAATGCAGATGAAAAAAGAAGACCAGATCGATTATTTATTGCAAGAGCGTGGGATTGATCCGGCATCCATTTCCTATGTGATTCTTTCTCATTTGCACCCTGATCATCTCGGTGGAGCAGCCCTTTTTCCAAATGCTCATTTCTTTGTCAGTCAGGAAGTCTATGAGGTGTACCAAAAACCGAAATTTAAAGATCTAATTTTTAAAGAGTTTTTGCCAGCTGATTTCAAGGATCGGGTGACTTGTCTCAAAGCAAATCAAAGGCATCCTGCTTTCCCTTACCGCCCGACTGCGGATCTTTTTGGGGATGGGAGCATTCTTGTTTCGTCCATCGATGGGCATGCGAGAGGGCAAGGCTGTCTTTATCTGGATGAACTCAAGCTCTTTATTGGAGCAGATCTTTCTTGGGGAGTAGACCTCTTGCCTTACACATGGCAAATGCGACTGATTCCTTCCTTGGTTCAGGATGATAAGAAGGCTTATCTTAAAGGAGCTGATTTGCTGGAAACACTCTTGCAAGATGGCATTCAAGTTGTTGTCAGCCACGACCCGCAAGATCGGATTGAAAGGATTTTAAATGAAAAAAACAGTCTTTCTGAAAACCTTTATTGAAACCAGATGGTGCCACCGATTCCGTTCAAAAGAGGCCTTGAAGCGATACCAAGATAAGCAATTGGCACGCTACCATGCATTTATCACTTCTCAATCTCCCTATTTTCAAACCCATTCTCCCGAATCCTTTGGAACGATGGATAAATCGTTTATGATGACACATTTCAATGAACTCAATACCCTAGGGGTGGATCGAGATCAGGCTTTAGACATGGCGATTCGCGGAGAACAGACGCGAGATTTTACTGAGATGAATGGAGAAGTAGCAGTAGGCTTGTCTTCTGGGACTTCAGGCCACCGAGGAGTTTTTGTCACCACAGAAAAAGAAAGAAGCATGTGGGCTGCAGCGATCTTAGCCAAGATGCTACCGAAAGGAAAACTGTTTGGTCATCGCATTGCCTTTTTCTTACGAGCGGACAATGAACTTTATCAAACCATTAATTCAGGCCTTATTCGCTTGGAATATTTTGATATTTTCAAGGATAGCAAGGAGCATTTAGAGCGTCTCAAAGACTATCAACCAACCATTGTGGTCGCACCAGCTTCAACCTTGATTGAGTTAGCCAACTATGTCAGCAATCAGCAACTTGCGATTCACCCTGTCAAGGTTGTTTCTGTCGCAGAGATCCTAGAAGATCGAGATGCACAGACCATCGCCAAAGCTTTTCAACTAGACAAGGTTGATCAGGTCTATCAAGCGACAGAGGGATTTTTAGCTTGTACCTGTTCAGAAGGCAATCTACATCTCAACGAAGATATTTTGTCTGTCGAAAAAGAGTATCTTGATGATAGCCGCTTTTATCCGATTATTACGGATTTCAAACGAACCAGTCAACCTATCTATCGCTACCGCCTCAATGATATTTTGGTGGAAGAAAAGTCTCCTTGCCCTTGTGGCTCCGTCTTTACTCGAATCGCAAAGATCGAAGGACGATCGGACGATATCTTCTATTTCAATAAAGAAGATGGCAGTAGCCAGATGATCTATCCGGATTTTATTCGACGGTGCATTCTCTTTGTCGAAAATATTCAGGACTATCAAGTAACTCAGTTGGCAGATGGATCCATTACCATTGCCTTGAGTCACCGGACAGAGTCTATGGAGCAAGCGATCTTTGCTCAATTTGAACTCTTAGCTCAGCAAAAACAATTCATTCTTCCAAGTATTCAATTTATCGATTACCAATGGGACCCAACACGTAAATTAAAACGTGTTCAACGACTTCAATAAAAGGAGAATCCTATGACTACTGTAAAAAGACATTTGCAAATTAAGGGCTATGGAACAGCGCTTCCAGCTCATACCGTAACTTTCAAAGACCAGACTCGTTACCGCGTGAAAGAAGGAGAAGAAACACAGATTGATCTTGCAGCGCGTGCGATTGAAGCGGCTTTAAACCATGCGGGGCTTGAAATGGCAGACATCGACTGCCTGGTTTCGGCTAGTGCGGTTGGCGTTCAGCCCATTCCTTGTACAGCAGCTCTTATCCATGAGCGCGTGGCCAAGGGACTGACGATTCCTGCTATGGATATCAACACCACTTGTACCAGTTTTGTATCTGCTTTAAGCACCATTTCTTATCTGATTGAAGGTGGTGAATACCAACGGGTTCTGATTGTATCAAGTGAAGTAGGAAGCCTAGGGCTGAATCCTAAACAAAAAGAAAGTTTTGAACTGTTTAGCGATGGAGCTGCAGCCTTTATTTTTGAAGCAACAAAGGAAGATAAAGGAATCATTGCCAGTATGCAACGTACCTGGTCTGAGGGAGCCCATGACACCGAAATTCGTGGTGGTTTGACAGCGTATCATCCGAAATTGTACTCTGAAGCAACCAAGACTGATTTCATGTTTGATATGAAAGGGAAGAAGATTCTTTTGCTTTCTGCCCGTGTTATTCCAGAAATGTTCCAAGAATTCCAAGAGAAATCAGGCATTTCTAAAGATGCTGTAGACTATATTATTCCTCACCAAGCAAGTCGTGCCTTACCACTCGTCATGGACAAATTGGGCGTTGGCAAAGACAAGTACCTCAATATTGTCAGTGATTATGGAAATATGGTTTCGGTAGCCGTGCCTTTCGGCCTAGCCTATGCACTGGATCATGGCTATGTGAAGGAAGGAGATACCATCTTCTTGATGGGGACTGCAGCAGGGATGACAGTCAATATGTTGGCACTGAAACTTTAATGATGAATCCTCTTATTTCAAGCTCAAAAAGCATTAAGTCCCGCTAGTCTTTAGCGGGCTTTTTTGATATAATGAAAGGTATGGAAATTGAGAAAACCAACCGAATGAATGCGCTCTTTGAGTTTTATGCAGCGCTCTTGACGGACAAGCAGATGAACTACATCGAGCTCTACTACGCAGATGACTACAGCTTGGCTGAGATTGCAGAAGAGTTTGGAGTGAGCCGTCAAGCGGTCTATGACAATATTAAACGTACAGAAAAGATTTTGGAAGATTACGAAATGAAACTCCATATGTATTCCGATTACATTGTACGCAGCCAGATTTTTGATCAGATTTTAGAACGCTATCCGGAAGATACTTTTCTACAAGAGCAGGTTGAAATTTTATCAAGCATTGACAATCGGGAGTGATTATGGGCAGTCTCGTCATTTATCAAGGAATACCTTGCAAACTATTAGTCGCAGAGGAAGTATTTCCTACTCGACTACAGATTATCTCGCCCAATGATATCTCCAAAGCTATGCAAATAGGTTTTAGCTGTTGGGGATATCCAAATGAAATCATGAAAGAAGTCACACCCGAAGAACTAGAATGTTTGCAACATTTCGGACGATTTCCACTGAATTGAAAAAATAGGAGAAAATAATGGCATTTGAAAGTTTAACCGAACGTTTACAAAACGTCTTTAAAAATCTTCGTAAGAAAGGGAAAATCTCTGAACCGGATGTCCAAGAGGCAACCAAAGAGATTCGTCTAGCCCTCTTAGAGGCCGACGTTGCCCTTCCTGTTGTAAAAGACTTCATCAAACGAGTCCGCGAACGGGCTGTAGGTCATGAAGTCATCGAAACCTTGAACCCTGCCCAACAAATCGTGAAGATTGTTGATGAAGAATTGACAGCGATTTTGGGCTCAGAAACAGCAGAAATTATTAAATCTCCAAAGATTCCAACCATTATCATGATGGTCGGTCTTCAAGGGGCTGGTAAAACAACCTTTGCGGGGAAATTGGCTAACAAATTGGTCAAGGAAGAGAACGCACGTCCTTTGATGATTGCGGCCGATATCTATCGTCCAGCAGCCATTGACCAGTTGAAGACGCTTGGTCAGCAGATCAATGTCCCTGTCTTCTCACTTGGTACAGAAGTCCCTGCAGTAGAGATCGTTCGTCAAGGTTTGGAACAAGCGAGAGCCAACCACAATGACTATGTCTTGATCGATACGGCTGGTCGTCTGCAAATCGACGAAAAACTCATGGGCGAGTTGCGCGACGTCAAAGCCCTTGCCGAGCCAAACGAAATCCTCTTGGTTGTCGATGCCATGATCGGTCAAGAGGCAGCCAATGTGGCGCGTGAGTTTAACGAACAACTCGAAGTGACTGGGGTCATCTTGACCAAGATTGATGGGGATACTCGTGGTGGTGCGGCCCTTTCTGTCCGTCAGATTACTGGGAAACCAATCAAGTTCACTGGTACTGGTGAAAAAATCACTGATATCGAAACCTTCCACCCAGACCGTATGTCTGGTCGGATCCTCGGTATGGGGGATATGCTGACACTGATTGAGAAGGCTTCTCAAGAATACGATGAGAAACGCTCCCTTGAACTCGCTGAGAAGATGCGGGAAAATACCTTCGATTTCAACGATTTCATTGATCAATTAGACCAAGTTCAAAATATGGGACCAATGGAAGACCTGCTCAAGATGCTTCCAGGTATGGCTAATAATCCTGCCATGAAGAACCTCAAGGTCGATGAACGAGAAATTGCTCGCAAGCGCGCGATCGTATCATCCATGACCCCGGCTGAACGGGAAAATCCAGATCTCTTGAATCCAAGCCGTCGTCGTCGGATTGCTGCTGGATCAGGAAATAGCTTTGTTGAAGTCAACAAATTCATCAAGGACTTTAACCAAGCCAAACAGATGATGCAAGGCGTCCTCTCTGGCGATATGAACAAGATGATGAAACAAATGGGGCTCAATCCAAATAATATGCCGAAGAATATGCCTGGTGGAATGCCTGATATGTCTGCTCTTGAAGGGATGATGGGACAAGGAGGGATGCCTGACTTGTCAGCTCTTGGTGGAGGCGCTGGAATGCCTGATATGAGCCAAATGTTTGGTGGTGGTCTCAAAGGAAAAGCCGGTGAATTCATGATGAAACGGGCGATGAACAAGATGGCCAAACAAATGCGCAAAAATAAGAAAAAACGGAAATAATCGTTTCTAATAAGGGCCTGGAACACACTGTTCTGGGTTCTTTTAGAAACTACTACTAGAGGAAAGATGTTAAAAAAACTAATTCAACAAGTCATTCGTTTCTTTACAAGATTGTTTTCTTCGCACAGAAAGCCCTTTGAATTTCCTAAAGGGTCAAAGAAACCACCCATCAGACCGATTATCTTTGTACCTGGGAGTTCAGCCAGTATCCAGCGATTCAACGGAACCATCCGCATGCTCCATCGATTTTCTAGAAAAAAGCAAAGTCTTTTAAAAATTAAAGTCAACAAAGATGATTCTATAGAGATGGAGGGAAGACTGAATACGAAAGAGCCGAATCCGATGATTGTGATCGGCTTCGAGAACAATCGAGACGGCTACAGCAATATCAAGCAGCAAATCGAATCCCTTAAGATCGCTTTAACCTATCTTCTTGATCACTATTATTTTACAGAGTTCAAGGCAGTTGGGCACTCCAATGGTGGACTAGTTTTGACTGGTTTATTGGAAAGTGGCTTTTTAGAGAAAAAGAAGGTAACCGTCAGCAAGTTGGCTATTATTGGAAGTCCTTACAAATTCAATCAAGAAATGTTTGACGATTTTCAAAAATGGAAGCACCGCTTAGAAAAAGAAGTAGAAGTTCTTAATTTTGTTGGTAGCTTTGCTGGAAAATCAGATGGCATCGTTCCTCTCTCTAGTGCACAAGCAGCAAAATCTATTTTTGACAATCAAACCTATACAGAAGTGAATTTAAATGGTCGCAAGGCTCATCATTCAGCTTTACCCACCAATCCAGATCTAGTGAAACAATTAAGTCTATTTTTGAATCTATAAGTAAATTACATAATTTCGGTTATGTAATTTTTATTTGTCTCTTGCAATCCTTAAGTAAATATGGTACATTTTTGGTAGCGATTACACATGCCTAAGGAGGATTTTATGAAAGATCCCAAATTATTAGAAACAATGAAAGATTACAAGGGACGGGATGAGGTTCCCGCAGATTTTGATGCTTTTTGGGATCAAGCCCTAGCAAAGATGACTGAACTGCCCGAATACAAGCTTGAAAAACGGAATTTCAACATTCCAAATGTTGCTTGTTATGAATTAACCTTTGAAGGAACACGAGATGGACTTGTTTATTCAAGAATGATCCTCCCAAAAACGGATCAAAAGGTTCCAGTGATTTTCCATTTTCATGGCTATATGGGACGATGTTGGGATTGGGCTGATATGTTAGCTTATACAGTAGCCGGCTATGGTGTTGTATCTATGGACGTAAGAGGTCAGTCAGGTTTTTCAACAGACGGAGATCGTTCACCACTTGGAAATACCGTAAAAGGACAGATTATCCGTGGAGCCGTAGAAGGTCAGGATGAACTCTTTTATAAGGATGTCTACTTAGATCTTTACCAGTTAATTGAAATTGTAGCCAGCCTTCCTCAAGTAGACGACAGCAAACTTGCTAGTTACGGAGCCTCACAAGGTGGTGCCTTGGCCCTGGTTGCTGCTGGATTGAATCCTCGTATACAACGAACGGTAGCCATTTATCCATTCTTATCAGATTTCAGACGTGTATTAGAGATCGGGAACACCAGCGAGGCCTATGACGAGCTTTTCCGTTATTTCAAGTTCCATGATCCTTTTCATGAAACGGAAGATCGTTTGATGCAGACTTTAGCCTATATTGATGTGAAAAATTTTGCTCATCGGATCAAAGGACAAGTTCACATGATTACAGGACTAGATGATGATGTTTGTTATCCTGAAACGCAGTTTGCCATTTATAATCGCTTAGAATGTCCAAAAGAGCATTTAATTATGCCAGAATATGCGCATGAAGCTATGAATGTTCAAGTCAATGATCGAGTCTTTAATTGGCTCTGTGGTAGCAAGATTCCATTTCGATATGTAGAAAAATAAATTATAGAAGAAAACAATCAGTAAATCCATGAGGTTTGCTGATTTTATTGTGTTTAAAAGGGATCTAGTATAGAAAGGGATACAAAACAGTCCTATAAAAACTAAAAGTTTATGTACAATTGACTAAATTAGAGCTAAACCATTGATACAACTGAATTAGAAGCATAAAGTACATTCTTTAAAAAGTGTACTTTATTTTTGTTTTGTACATTATTCTGGAGTGACATTTTGTATGTTTTATAGTTCATCATATAATCAAATCTAAGAAATTGATTTGTACATTTTTTACTCAAGTAACAGCAGAAGAAGTGGTGGTTCAATTGTACATTTTTTTGAAACTTATTTATGTTCCTACTTAACACAAGATATAGATTTTTATTTTGTTGATGGTATAATTAATGATACATAGTGTTATGTTATGAGGTGATAATTTGGCAAATAATAGACAAATTGAAACGTTAGGCGTTTCATTTCTAGAAACATTTATTAACAGAAATAAGCTGCTTCAGACTTATTTCGATAACAATGATAAAACTCCAGCGTGGGATGGAGAAATTCATGTTCTTAAAAATGCTAGTGAGAAAAAGAGTGAAATATTTGGGAGAGTACCTGTCCAAATTAAAGCAACTAAACGTAAGAACAATTCAATGAAATCTTTCCCAGTAGATATGCGTGATTTGGAATTGTATTCAAAAAACGGTGGTGTAGTTTTATTCGTAGTTTGGTTAGATGAGAACGGTAATTTAAAAGATATTTTTTATAAGTCACTACCACCTTTTTCTATAAAGAAGATAATTAAAAGAAGTAAATTAAAAAATAAGTCTACAATTAATAAAACGCTTTCGGTACAGATTCATAAACTAGATGAACAAAAAATTTATCCGATGTTAGTTGATTTTGTTACTAATAGTCAGAAACAGCATAGTTTTATAAATATCGATGGGATGTCAATTGAAAACATACCCAATAATAAAGAGATCAAGCTTTACTTTTATGGTCAGGGGCATGAAGGAATATTTAATTACCAGAAGGAACACGACCTCTTTCTTTATCTTAGGGATCCTGAAACTGACATCGAAATTCCACTTGAAAACTCAATAGAGATTGTTGAAACTTTCGAAGCAACAGATTTAATTATTGAGATAGGAAATTATATTTTTGAAGATGTAGAGAGACATTATTTTCCTGACGGAGGGGTACAGCTTCATTTTGGGGAAGGTTTTAAAATATCCTTTAACAAAGGGAAAGCTCAACCTAAATTTAATTATTCAAGACCTAATATGCTGTCAGATGCTATAAAGTGTACTCAGGCACTTAAAGAACTAGGTAATATAGGATTTTTCAAACTCAATGGAACTAGTATGGAACTAGATGAACGGTCTTTATCGGATATTCATTCGCTTAATTTAGATAGTCATATAAAAGAATTGTTGAAAATATCAAATTTCATGAAGAAAATGGGTATAAAAAAAGAACTTGACTTATCCCTCTTTAACGAAAAAACTCAAAGAAATTTAAATATCCTTAATTCAGGCCTTGTACTAAAAAATAAGGTAGCGTTAAATTACGAGGAATCGAAATTGCTTAATCTGAAGATTGCTAACATACATATTAGCACTCTATATGCATTTCATGCAGATAATAATGGAACTATGATAAATATTTTCACTGAAACTCCTTGGTGCAGGAGAGGCGAGAATGAGGATATTTCTTTATTTGAGGTTTTTAGACCCGAAGATTGGTTGACAATTGATAACTGTAATTTTGATTCGGTTATTGCCTCATATCAAAGATTAGTTGATTATAGTGTAGAAAACGTGAGTGCTGACGATACCATAATAAAAATAGTTGCTGCAGCCGATATGACAGAAGAAGTTTCCAAAAGAGAACAGCTGCTTACTTGGGCTCAAAGTCTTTCTGACTGGAACATAAACCATATAAAAGAAAATTGCATAAGCATCATAAATGATCTTCAAATTAAATATAGAAATCGCGAATTAGATGATACAGAAATAGAGAAGCTTACTAAGATTTTATTGAATAATAAAGATAATGATGAAATTTGTTTTGGCGCATCAGTATTATTAAAATCAAAACCACAACCACAAGCTGATTTATTTTGGACTAGGTTAGATAAAGAAACTCAAGAAAGATATCAGGATTACCCTATTTATAATTTATATAAAGCGTTCGAACTAAAATAAACTACAAAAAATAATTTGAATAGAATGCACTAAAGCTTTCTTATGTTAGTATGTGCTGGTATAAACACAATAGATTTTAGTGATATTTTAAGAAAAATGATATAATAAATAAAATAGAAAAGTATTTGTGAAGAAATAACTTGGTGTCCTAAACATTTAGGGATTACAAAACAGTTACGTGAAAAAATGTGTATTAAGTATTCCTATAATGGTAATGTGGAATAATTCATTATATTTAATACTATTCAGTATTAAATAGTATTTCGTAGGATTACAGAATTAAATATAAACAAGGAGGATGTATGTCAGAATTATCAAAAAATACAAAGTTGTCAAAAGCTAAATCAGCTAAAAACGATGAGTTTTATACTCAATATTATGATATTGAAAAAGAAATTCAAGCTTATCTTGAATTTGATCCAGATGTGTTTAAGGATAAAACGGTTTTATTACCTTGCGATGATCCTGAGTGGAGTAATTTCACTCGATATTTTGCACAAAATTTTACAAGTTTAGGTCTAAAAAAATTAATTAGTACTAGTTTTGCTCCAAAGAGTAAATCAGTTGAAACATATCAAATATCATTGTTTGAAGAAAACAGCCCAATCTATGATAAAGAAAAATCTATTCAACAAGGTAAAATTTTTACTTTAACAAAAGATAATAATAATGACGGAGTTATTGATTTAGACGATCTCGAATGGTCATATTTAGCTGGGGATGGAGATTTTAGAAGTGATGAGATTAAATCCTTGCGAGATGAGGCAGATATTATTGTCACTAACCCTCCTTTTTCATTGTTTCGTGAATTTATCTCATGGATAGTAGAAGCTGAAAAAAAATTTATTATTATCGCTAATAAAAATTGTATTACCTATAAAGAAGTATTCCCTTTGATTAAAGAAAATAGATTATGGTCTGGTAGAACAGAGTGGTCTGGTGGGATGTGGTTTGAAACAGTTGATGAAAATGATGTAGATAAAGTAATTAATGGCGTGAATTTAAAAAATGTATCGTCCATATGGGTAACAAATTTAGATCATGGTAGACGTCATGAAGCTTTACAGTTAATGACAATGGCTGATAATTTGAAATTTAACAAAAAGTTAGAGGGAAAAAATGCTTATGTTGAATATGATAATTATGAAGCTATTGAAGTACCATATACGAATGCAATTCCAAGTGATTTTAAAGGAGTTATGGGAGTGCCAATTAGCTTTCTAGATAAGTACAATCCTGAACAATTTGAAATTGTAGGAATTGATACAGATATAAAAGATGGTAAATTAAATGATTTAATTAAGGAATCGTGGGTTGGCAAGTTGGACCGAGGGTATTTAAATAATAAACGTATTTATTCACGCATTCTTATAAAAGTGAGGAATTAAAATGGCTTTTTATTTTGAAAAAATTATTTGTCAAGATCCTAAAAATACAAATAATATTAATAGGGAATATTTAGTTATTAAGGCTGTACTTAACAATAATGAAACAATGTTGGAAAACTTTAAAAATAAAGCTTGGGATTTAGCTAAACAAGTCAATCCACATAAAGCTAATGATTCTACTAATCAAAGAGATAAAGAAAATTTGATTCGTGATGCTATGGGGGGAGTATTGTCTGAATCAGCTTGGTATCACTATATCAATTTGGTATTCGGGGAAAATACTGTAAGTTTTACAGAAATGACTGATACTTCGGCTCAAATTGATTTAATGTTAAATAATGGCAAAACCATTGAAATTAGATCATCGTTTCCAAGAAATGGCGTAAAATTTGCATTGTGTAATGAACGTTACAATTTTAGAAATATTTGTAAGTATTCAAATCTATACAAACCGTCAGAAATAGATAAAGATTTCTTTGGATGTGTATTATTTCAAACCTCAAAAGCAAATATTTTAGATCCAAATTCTGATATAGTACTTTACTTGATTGGAGGTTCTACTAAAGAAATGATGAGAAATGATCAAATCGCATATGAAGATAATTTAGTTGCAGAAGATGATATAACAGAAACAAAGACTAAATATAGAGTTATAGATTTGAAAAATGCTTTAGATATGGACGGTTTTAATCAGTATATGATTGACTTAGGATATACTCCAAATATAGAACTTCCTTAAGAGGTACCATGCATATGAAAACTAGTTTGAACACTGACATTACTATTCAGTCTCTTTGTGATGGATTTGTATATAATGAATTAGAGGGAAAAGGCTTGTTTGGTTTATCAGGTAAATTAACCATTCAGCCTGAGTATCAACGAAACTACATTTATGCCGATGGTAAAAGAGATGTTGCTGTAATCGAATCGATTTTGAAAGGATATCCACTGGGATTAATCTATTTTAATCAAACTGAAGAAGATAGATTTGAAGTTTTGGATGGACAACAACGTATTACTAGTATTGGTCGATTTTTAACAAAGAAGTTTGCTATTATGGAGAATGGACGACCTCTTTATATTGACTCTTTACCAAAAGAGCAACAAGAAAAAATTTTAAATACAAAACTTCTTATTTATATTTGTGAAGGAACCGAAAAAGAAATTAAAGAATGGTTTAAAACTATAAATATTGCAGGAATACCTTTAAATGAACAAGAATTATTAAATGCAGTTTATTCTGGTAAATTTGTTACTCTTGCTAAAGAGGAGTTTAGTAATAGTCGTAATATAAATATCCAAAAGTGGAGTGCATATATTAATGGTGTTGCAAATAGACAAGATTTTCTCTCTAAAGCTTTAGATTGGGTGAGTAAAGGAAATATCAGTGATTATATGAGTACTCATCGAAATGATGATAATATTGATGAATTAAAGACATATTTTAATACTGTAATTGATTGGGTTTCAACAGTATTTATTGATGTTGAAAAAGAAATGCGTGGTCTAGAATGGGGACGCTTATACGAAAAATATAAAAATACAGCATATAATCCCCAGGAAATATCTGATAAGGTAAAAGAACTGTACTCGGACCCATATGTAAAAAATAGAAAAGGGATATTTGAATATATTCTAGGTGGTTCTGTTGAAACGAAATTATTGGATATTCGTATCTTTGATGAAGCTACAAAGAAAATAGTTTATAAAATTCAAACTGAAAAAGCTAAGAAAGAAAATAGTTCAAATTGTCCATTATGCTCTCTTAGCAATAACCTGAATAAAAATAAAATATGGACACTTAAAGAAATGGAAGCTGATCACGTTGCAGCATGGAGTAAAGGAGGAGCAACTTCTTTAGAGAATTGTGAAATGCTTTGTATAACTCACAATCGAGCAAAGGGAAACAGATAACTTTTAGAATTATATATCAATAATCAAAAAAGAATACAATCTTTTTTATAACAGGAATTTTTATATACAAAGACAGTAGAACTAAATCCACTGTCTTTTATAATATCCTAGGTACAATTTATGTTACAAATACTGTGTAACTATTTAGTTGATTCTTTATGCGATTTGTTTTGATAATGTTTGATTATTTTCGGTTGAATAAGTAAGAGTATATTCTTCATCTCCAAATTAGGAGTAGTCCGTTCCTGCAGAAAGACCTTCATAGGTTTTATAACTGAAAAGATCAACAATTTTGTTGTCGAATTTTTCTTGTTCTTCAAGTAATTCTGAGGAATAGACGACAACTTTAAAATCACTATCTCAGATGACAATTCAATCAAAATATGATATAATACAAAAAAGTAAAAATAACAAAAGTAACTTACAAAAGTAAAAGAAAAAAAGTAAATAGATAGCCACGGCGGATATTCCTTTCATTGTTTAGAAGGGGTTGCTGTGGTTATCGTTGTTGCTGGGCTAATTAATTGCTCTTATTACTTAGATGAAGTTACTTTTATTCTTGAATTAATTTAAATAATAATAACGATCAATGAAAGTACTCATCGATATTTCCTTTATGCAGTATAGAGCACAAAGGAAAATGGTACTGATTTGATCGTTTTTTTGTGTATTGACATCCTAAAACCCAGTCAGAACCTTCAGTCATATTAAACAAGGAGATAACATGAGATTTGTTGTATATAAACATTCACTGGTTTTAGGTGATAACAACATCGTGACAAAGCAATTTATTGTTCTAAAGCACGATGACGGCAATCTACAATTTACTAATTTTCATCAGTATGTTAAATCTACTTCAAGAATCAAGTCGATTTCAGATGATGGAAATAAACGCTTTTCTTATGTTGTTAAGTTTCTGAATTTCATATTTGGTACTCTTGGACTTAAAAGTGTAGATCAACTTACACTTGAAATGGTCAGAGAGTTTTTTACGCTTTATGGATTATCTCAGTTACCAGGAGATAGCAGAAAAAGAAAGAAAAGTACTGTTGAAAAATGCGTAAATGCAGTTCTTGACTTCTTAACTCTTTATTTAAATGAGCGAAAGGAAAAGGCAAAGTTAAAAGCAGAAGAATTGTATTATACGACAACTTTTACGAATAGTAGAGGGCGAGTTGTAAAGCGTAAAGAACCAAATTTTGAAATCTACGTAGATGATAGCAACACTGAGAAAGCTATTTTTCGCGATATGCCAAATAGCGCTTTTGAGATGTTGTTTTCTCACATTGCTCAATATCACAAGGATTTACTTATGGTTGTGGCTTTGGGAGCCTTTGTAGGCTTAAGACCATCAGAAGTATGTAACGTAAGACGTGAAGATAGTCCTCTAGGACCAGGTATTTTATTCCACCAAAGTGATGGTCAAGTATTTAAGATTGAAATTGACTTACGAAAAGAAATACCTTTAAGAAGCAATTTAAAGCCGACTGGACGGATTAAAAAGGAAAGACTTCAAGCAGTACCTTATATCTTCTTAGAGGTCTTTTTAGACACCTACAATGACTATATGAGTTATCTGGAAGGTAAGAAGTATGAGAAGGACTATGGGCCACTCAATCTGAATAAACAAGGCAAGGCGTTAACCTATGACGTGTACTACCAACGATTCCGTAAAATCATTCGTGAAGAGATGATTCCTCTTTATCTCAATGCTGACGATGCAGAGGTTGTTTTCTTCGGTCAACTTTTACAGGAACATAATATTTCCCCACATATTTTCAGACACTGGTACACGACACAGTTAGTCTTATCTGGGGTTTCTGAGATTAGCGAACTCATGTCTGCGAGAGGTGATAAATCGCCTGAGAGTGCTTGGGTTTACCTGCAAAATAAAGGTGAAATTGCAAAACAATATGGTCAAGTTAACAATGGCGTTTTTGATTATATGAATTGGCAAGCAGAAAAATTATTTGGAGAACATTAGAAGGAGAAGCTGTTGGTAGTAGATTTAAAAAGTTACCTTGAAAAAATTCTAATTGAGCTAGGTGTCGATACACTAAAGAACCGTGAGAAAGTCAGTGGATTTTTACTAGACAATGATTGGTTTGGGGTTTCAATAAATCTTGAAAATTATACTACCACAGATGAAGACGCAAAGGTTCTTAAAAATCACATTAAAGACTATTTTATGACACCACCAGGAGTTGAGAGCATGGGAGCAATCTTTGCTAAAAAGTTCCCTTCTACAAGCGACTTGTTTATCCAGTTTTCTAAAGAACAAAAACTAACAAAAACAAATCGTTTTTATCTACTTGATTTTCTAGCATATTACTTAACAAAAGATTTATTCCTATATAGCAATGCTGAAGTGGAGAAACTAGTAGAAGTAGCGACAGAAGTTCTCACAAAATATCTAGGTGATAATCTCATTCAGTTTATTAAATGGTTGCTTGATAAAGGGGTCACTCGTTACAGAGTAAGTTTTGAAATGACAAAACGTTACACGATTGAGAGTACAAATGGGGCGTATGAATTAGATGAGTATCTGCAATTGATGTATTATCTATTCAATGAAGAATACATAACAAGAAACAATATGTATTCCAAAGCAGCAGATTCGAAAAACTATGCGGATGCATGGCTATATCTTGCTTTGCATTTTATTTGCGCTCTTAGAACCACTGATTTAATGAGATTGGGTCATCCTAAATTGAATAGGAAACCTAAAGAAGTGCTAGAAGCAGTAGCTAGTGGGAGTTGGAGTAGCAGTGAGGCTAGAAGAACACTATTAAGTATTACCACAAGATTAACTTATTTAAATATCACTCCTAATAAAACCAGTAGAGCTTCAAACGTTACTCAATTAAAATTTCAAGTTCCTGAAAGCTGTCAAGTATTGATTGGAACGTTGTTAGCTATCTGTGAAGCGCATTATCAAATTAGTTCACCATACAGTTCAAAAACTTCAAGTGCATTGATCCGTAGAATCAGCACCTATGAACAAATCTCAAATTACATGGGAGATGAAATCGGGAATCTCTTTTTAGAACGCAACTTTAGTAGCCGCTCCGCAAATAAATCTTATCTCCAATCGGTAGCGATGTTAGCAGATGATATTCTGGAAGAAAAATCAGAACTAAACATAAAGGGATATTTTTTAGCTGCATTAGCACGTAGTCATAAAGGTGATTTTAATGAATTTGCGCAAACTACAACGACTTATCTAAAAGATGCCCAACTTGGGCAATTAAAACCTGAGATGGTAGCAAAAGAATTATTTGAACGAGGTGTATTATCCATGATTCCATCTATGCTTTTGACCATTGTAACTAGAGGGAAATATAAAGAATTAAGTCCAAACCAACAAACCCAGATGATTAAGAGTTTAGATTTAACGCCAGCAGAAATTGAAAAGACACTAGAGTTGAGTATTCGTGCAGATTTACGTTCCCAACAAGCATTAAAAACATTAATTGAAAATAATGTTGGAGCCGACCAATTATTAACTGTATGTCATCGAATTGGCAACGGTGAAGCTTTTTCAAAACAAGGAGAAAGTATGTGTCTCTTATCTGCGTTAGGGAAACTATGTCCCTATGATGACCGTCAACACTGTGTTGGCTGTCAGTTTGAATTACAAACAAAATCTACTTTACTTTTGTTAATTGGTGAGTTTAATCGACTTAACAAGCAATACTCTAAACTAAAAAATGACCTTGAGAGAGGTAAAGTTAGAGCAATTTTAGAAAAACAGATTAAGCCATGTCTTACTGAAATGCTGCAAGCTTTATCAGAACAATATGGTGAAGATGTTTTATCAGATTATGAAGATATTATCAAGGAGTTAGTCAATTGAATAGTCAGTCTAAACTTTTCCGCAAGGTAAATGAAGTTATCTTGTTTGATGAAGCTATGATCGAAACTGCAAAAGAATGTTTTAAAGATTATGTTGAAAAAGGAATAATTCTAACAGAAAAATTTGAAGAAGATAAATGGGCAACAACTGATGAGTATTCTAATGTTAGCTTCTTTTTTAACTTGAATAAATTCCGCTATAAAAGGTTTTATGAACCAGCATTTCTATTATCATATGATGAATTTATTGTTTATCTAAAAAGTTTTATAGTGTTATCTATGGAGCATCATGTTTTGATTTCACTCCAAATATTTTTAAGAGACATAAAACGCTTGATCAAAGAAGTAAGCTGGGACATAGATTTCAATATGGAAAATATTAAGATTAATAATCCAGCAACGTGTATTGATTTTCTTTCTACACTACCATGTTTAGAAAATAAGGAATTAAGTCAATTGATAGAGCAGATGGATGAACTTTTGAATGCCAGTTATCAACTGAACACAAAAAAACAACGAAAGTTAGCCCAATTTCAGTCCTATTTTCTTTTTAATGATATTTTAAGCGATTACTGGGCTAAGTCTTTATCAGATGAAGAGAGACTGTTTTATTACCCTCTTTACTTATGGTGGCAAATAACAGCAGTAGTACCACTGAGGGCAAGGGAATTTTTGCTCACTCAGAGAAATTGCCTCACTGAAAAAGACGGAAAATATTACTTAACTCTTAGACGTAATAATTTAAAAGGGAAAGATAAGAGTGTATCACATAAAATTTCGGATGATTATTATTTAACCACTTACGAAGTACCATTTAAGCTTGCTAGTGAGATTTTAAATTACTTAGATCTAACAAAAGATTTGTCATCTACTCAACTGGATACTCTATTTGTGACAGACTCCCATTATCGAAAATGGAAACGTGTTACTGGTGCTAAAAATCGTTTTTTAACATATCGTAACTTAAATACAATTTTAAAATATTTCTTTAATGAGATTGTATCTCAACAGTATGGGTATTTTGTCCATCATATCAATTTTCCAGAGAAATTAGACGACCATGAGATTAATTTCATTCATATTGGAGATACGAGACACATTGCAATGATCAATCTGATAGCAGAAGGGGCCAGCCCTGTAACAGCAATGCTTTTAGCTGGACATGATAGTGTCACAACATCCTCACATTATTTTTCAAATCTAAGTCAGTTTATTGAATGTAGAAGCTATCAGCTTTATCGCAAATTAACGAACTCCCAAACATCTTATGCTATCAGCAAAACTCAGAACAAATACACTGTTAACAAAGACTACGTTTCTCTAGATAATAAAGGCAGATGTTATTCACTACGCTTTGCTAAAGGCGATTATTCAGATTGTCTAAAAGTTATCAGTTCTCATGCAGAATTAGGCGCTTGCACTAGCTGTCCCTTTTATAGAAAAGATGGGAAAGATTATTTTTCTATGGATAAAACCTTTAAGAAATCAATTAACGAAGAGGCTTTGATTGTAGATGAAGCTATTAAACGAGTACGAGCAGGTAAGGGAAATATGGAAGATATTGGTGAGGCACTTTTAAAACTTAAAACTATTACTCATTCTTATCAAGAATACCTAACTGAAAAACAACTAGTGTTACAGGAGTTTCCAAATGGCGAGAAAGAAGTACATCGATGATGAAGAATTGGTGTTGTTATTTGAGCAATATTTACAAGAACAATGTTCAAATGATCCTAAAACATTCAAAATCCCACAATTTGGGAGTTACCTAAGAAACAACGGATTTCCGCAGGTTGCAGATACAACAATTAGAAGAAATAAAGAATTTAGACAAGCCCTTAATGATAAATTGGAACTTTTTGAGGACGATACTTATCAAACAGTAATAACGTATAAAACTCTAGATGTGGAACGTTTCTTAATGACCAATAGAACCCCAAAAGCAATCAGATCAGCATTGGTTGAGCTTAATGGCCATTATAAAAGAATTGTTGATGCTGCAATAGCCTATAAGGATGAAGTTGAAAGTCTTAAAAAGAGAATGGAGGAATTAAAAAGTGAAATAGCGCAGCTAAAAGAAGGCAAATACGCATTTAATGAGCAAGCGAGAAAGAATAAAGAGTTGGCAGAGGAAAATAAAAAATTAAGAAATCTTCTTAAAACAAGTTTATATCCTGAAATAGCTAATGAATTACTAAAAGAAGAGGGATTATTGGAATTTGACCATCAGACAGTTACTGAACAATACTTAAAAGAACAGGTAATTACTGCAGATTCTGAAATTTCATTTATCAAAAACAAAACAACAGAACAAAATGAGAACAAACCTTCTAAAAGTAAGATATTGAATATTAAAAACTTACTCGATAGTAAAACGAATTACTAGGAGAATTCTATGACTGAACTAATCACTGAACTTCCCGATTTAATAAATTATTGGGATTACAACAAAAACAGTAAACTAAACATTGAAACTTTAACTGTTACCAGTAAGAATATTATCAATTGGAAATGTCCATCTTGTTCTTATGAATGGCGGGCAAGTGTTTCAAAAGCTTATAAGCAATTCAAAAATATGTCAAGAATATGCCCTGTGTGTGATCTAGGTGATGTCCTTGTGAAAGAGAGGAATTCAATTTATAAAAGATTTCCTAATTTTATCAAATACATCAATTTTCATCACGAAAATTTTGAAACTATCCGAGAAGAAATTTTGAATTTATCTTTTTCTTCAAAGAGGTTGTTTCACTTTAAATGTCCAACATGTTTCACTAGTTGGATAGATGTCGCAGACTCTTCTAGGTTAATGAAAAAAAGTAAAAATACAATCGTCCATACAGATTGTAATAAATACAATCATTTTGTCCCTTATACTAAAGCATATCCAAACCTCGGAAGGATTTATCTTGCAGGGGGTGAAAATAAAGTTGAATTTGAAAAACTACGACTTGATGAAAATGTAACACTTCCTAAAAAATGGAGATGTGATAAATGCGGACACTCATTCAAGATGTCCCTCGATAGGTTAATTTCTAGAATTAAGAGAGATGGATATTACTGTACAGAATGTAAAGCAACATTTGATACGCCAATACAGGCAAAAAATTCCCCCTTGGGTTATACAGACAGCAATCTAGTAGATGAATTAGTTTCAAAGCATATTAAAAAGAATATGATTGATAGTTTATCAAATATAGTAGCAACTTGGAAATGTTCAAAATGCAGTGGCAAATATGACTGTTCAGTAGTTAAAAGACACCAAGAAGGTTGCCCATATTGTAGTAACAAACAAATGTTAAAAGGTTTTAATACCTTGCAGGAAACACATTCCTATCTCGAAAAATTTTGGGATGAAGGAAACTCCACAAAACTTTCTGATTACTGGTCTAAGTCCACTGAGGCTATTAATTGGAGTTGCCCTTGTTGTGGAATTCATTTTCAATGTAGTCCTATTGAAATGATTTCTAGAACTAACATAGAAAATAGTAACTTTGAAACGTGTCCCAATAATTGTGATTGGGATACATTAGTTTTTAATAATGATATCCTACACGATTCACCGAAATTACGCGAGGAATGGAGTTCTAAAAACGGTATACCTGTACATTTGGCATTAAGTCACATCGAAACGAAGAAATATTGGTGGCATTGTTCTTCTTGTAAGCAGGATTATCTCTGTTCTATCCCAATTAGGAGAGAGGTAAAAAATACGTGTCCATACTGTAATGATGAACTACCTCTAAAGGGGTTTAATACATTATTTGATGATTATCCTGAGTTTTCTGATTTTTGGAGTAAAAACAACTCACAAGATCCAACCCAAATGACAATATCTGGAGCAAAAAATAATAAATTCTTATGGATTTGTAGTTGTTGTAATTTAGAATTTGAAGAAAAACTAGAGGTTATAATAGATAAATTCTCAATAATTCAAGGTAAGGAACTTATTAGAGTTTGTCCTTACTGTACTGAAAAAATTCCAAAACCTAGTGAATCATTGGGAGGGCAAAAATCATTTTTGAGATCTGAATGGCTAGAAAATCTTAATGGTGATATCAATAAAATCTTTTGTAATTCAAGTGATACAGTTGAATGGGTGTGCAGAAGATGCCATAGGAATTTTAAAGCAAGAATCTCTGAAAGAAAGGAAAACGATAATTGTTGTCCTTATTGTTCTAAGAGAGAATTAGCAGTTGGATATAACGATCTTGCGACTACACACCCATTGGTGATTAAGGAATGGTCAGCTTTAAATGATAGGGAATCATGCTCAGTTATGTGCAATTCAAATTATAGAGCATGGTGGAAATGTCCAGTATGTAAAGGAGAATATCAACAAGAAGTACAAAGTAAGGTCATAATAAAAAAACCATGCCCTTATTGCACAAATCATAAGGTGTTAAAGGGGCTTAACGATCTAGCAACCACACACCCTTGGTTGATTAATGAATGGTCAACTTCAAATGATATGGACTTTAGTTCTCTAATGAGTAATTCAGGTTATAAAGCATGGTGGAAATGCTCAGTTTGTAAAGGAGAATATCAACAAACTGTTAAGAAAAAGATTCTGATGAAAGAATCTTGTCCATATTGTCAAAACAATGAGGTATTAAAAGGATTTAACGACCTAGAGACAACTCATAAACATTTAATGAACGAATGGGACTATCTTAATAATATTCTTTTAGCAGATCCAACTGAAATCAATGAAAAATGTAGTCAAACTGTATGGTGGATATGTAAAGAAAACTCAAATCATCGGTATAAACTTAAAATTAATGAAAAAATTAAGTATGAAAAGCGCTCATTCATAAGCTGCCCAATTTGCAAAGGTTTGAGAAGAAAACAGGAGCATTTTGTTAGATTAAAGATGTAATAGAAAATATTAAAATCAAACAAGATAAAAACAACTCTAAAGATCATTAAATTGATATTGGAGTGTTTTTTATTGCCAAAATGTACATTTGAAAAATTTTTAGTTTTCACTCAAATAAAGTACATTTTACAGATGATGAGCAGCTTTAAAAATTTCCAGTGTTCACTTAAATAAAGTACATAATTGAGTATAATTGGCTTAAAAAATTTTTTTGGTTATAATTATTATAGAAAGAGATACAAAACAGTCCTATATAAACCCTATGATATCTTTCCGAAAAACTATAATTTTCTTGAAAAATATATCTGGCTATGCTATACTACTAGTATAGAAAGATTTGGAGAAAAACATGAAACGCGAGATCTTATTAGAACGGATTGATAAACTCAAACAAGTCATGCCCTGGTATGTATTGGAATATTATCAATCAAAATTGGCCGTTCCCTACAGTTTTACGACCTTGTACGAATACTTAAAGGAATACGATCGATTTTTCAGCTGGGTTTTAGAGTCTGGTATATCGAATGCTGATACCATGGCCGAGATCCCCTTAGACGTTCTGGAGCACATGACCAAGAAGGATATGGAATCCTTTATTCTTTACCTACGTGAACGTCCTCTGCTCAATGCCAATACGACGAAAAACGGTGTTTCCCAAACAACTATTAACCGTACCCTTTCTGCATTATCTAGTCTTTATAAGTATTTGACCGAGGAAGTTGAAAATGAGCAAGGAGAACCTTATTTCTACCGCAACGTCATGAAGAAGGTTGCTACCAAGAAAAAGAAAGAAACCTTGGCTGCCCGAGCTGAAAATATCAAACAAAAACTCTTTTTAGGAGATGAAACAGAAGGTTTTCTTAACTATATCGACCAGGAGTACCCTCAAACACTCTCAAATCGCGCCTTATCCTCTTTTAATAAGAATAAAGAGCGAGATTTAGCCATTATCGCACTCCTTCTTGCCTCTGGTGTCCGTCTCTCTGAAGCCGTTAACCTAGACCTTCGTGATCTCAATCTTAAGATGATGGTCATTGATGTCACACGAAAAGGTGGAAAACGTGACTCGGTTAATGTTGCTGCCTTTGCTAAGCCTTATCTGGAGCAGTATCTTGCTATTCGAGACAAACGTTACAAGACAGAAAAGACTGATACTGCCCTCTTTCTGACCTTGTATCGAGGTGTTCCAAACCGAATTGATGCTTCTAGTGTTGAAAAGATGGTGGCCAAGTATTCAGAAGACTTCAAAGTCCGCGTGACACCCCATAAATTACGCCATACATTAGCAACTCGTCTCTATGATGCAACCAAATCACAGGTTTTGGTCAGCCACCAGCTGGGACATGCTAGCACCCAAGTTACAGACTTATATACGCATATCGTTAATGATGAGCAAAAAAATGCCTTGGATAGTTTATAAAACTACATAACTTAAATTATGTAGTTTTTAGAGTTAAAAAGAGCGTAGATTTCTTATAGAATCTTACGCTCTTTTATACTTTCTATAAAAATTCGATCCAATAATTACGGTGTGGCTCAATAATGACTGGTTTTCCCCAAAATGATTTTAGATAAGCCAGGTTTGCAGGAGTGACCGGTCTTTTTTCACCATTGTACTTCTCTGCACTCTCTTCTGTTAAAAAGCATTTAACTGCTTCATATGGTGTTCCGTCACTCGCTATTCGATCAATTCCTAAATAAGCAATTTCATCACCGGCCTTCGGAAAATCTGTAAATAGTTTATCAATAAAATAAACCGTCTTATCTTTCATTAATTCATAAGCTTTACTATTTTCCAATCTATTATTCGCTGCAGCGTACATAATACAAAAGCTATCCACGATATCTTTCAAAGGCATTAATTCTTCTTTGCTAACGATTATTTCCTCAGGAGCAAGACCACCAATGATTAAGTTTTTATAATAAGGTTGCTGGATGACGTTATCTAAAACCATTCCTAATGGTAGTTGGACAGCTTGATAACCTAATGGTTCTAACTCCTGCTTTTTCTGGTCAAGGTGTTCTTGTGTAATACTGACATTTAAATCGTAAGGACTTGAAGATTGTTGCTTTCTAAAAAAAGCCACGACTATACGATCTAACTGTTCAAATAGACCAAGATTTTCAACTGGAATTTTCATCATCGAATATGATCCCCTTTTTTGTTCAGATTTCCTCTATATCGTACACTCATAGTTTTCGAATATCAAGTTTAAGATAAAAGATATCCATGTTAAATGGATATCTTTAACTTTATTCCACCACTGCTTCAGCAATTTCTTCTGCAGTGATTCCTGCGAAGTAACGACCTAAGTTAATGGTTTGAAGGGCTTTAAGAACGTCTTCGCGTTCGTATTTGACACCACGAAGGACATCTTCTACTGCTGCTACGTCTTCGATACCAAAGAAGTCTCCATAAATCTTGATGTCTTGGATTTTGGATTCAATAACATTCGCAAAGATTTCAACTTTACCGCTAGGGAATTTAGTACCACGACGGACATTGTATTCAGGGGACTTCCCATAGTTCCAATCCCAGGTACCGAACTTGGTTTCCTTGATACGGTTAATCTCCGCCAATTCTTCATCCGAGAAGACATATTCTGTCATCTCAGGGTATTCTTTCTTCATGTAGTCCAAAAGTAGGTCACGGAACTCTTCAACCGTGATTTTTTCTGGCAATTCATCAATGATATTGGTCACACGTGCACGAACAGATTTAACCCCTTTAGACTCAAACTTGTCTTTAGATACCTTGAGAGCATTGGCAAGGACTGACAAATCAACGTCAAAAAGAAGGCAACCATGGTGCATGATCCGACCATTAATGTACGCTTGGGCATTTCCACAGAATTTCTTGCCGTCAATCTCTAAGTCGTTACGACCCGTGAATTCAGCCTTAACCCCAAGTTGAGCCAAGGTGTTTATCACAGGAGTAGAAAAACTCTTGAAGTCAAAGGCTTTGTTTTCATCTTCTTTTGAAATGATGGTGTAGTTGAGGTTGTTCAAATCGTGATAAACAGCCCCACCACCACTGATCCGGCGAACCACTTCAATCCCATGCTCCCGAACGTAGTCGCGGTTGATTTCTTCGATAGTATTTTGGTGGCGACCGACGATAATGGATGGTTTGTTAATCCAGAGAAGGAAGATTTGATCCTCATCTAACAGATGCTTAAAAGCATATTCTTCCAAAGCAATATTAAAAGCAGTATCATTTGAATAATTAATAATGTATTTCATAAGATTCCTTTATATACGATAGAGACTGGTCCAGCATTTGCTGTCCAGCCATTCTATCATTTCAAATACTATTTCTTCTTAGGTGAATGAACAGCTAAGCCAAGTACATCCGCAAAGGCTTCGTACATCACTTCTGAGAAGGTTGGGTGTCCGTGGATGGTCTTAAGCATTTCTTCCACAGTGATTTCCATCTCAATGATGGTTGAAGCTTCGTTGATCAATTCAGCTGCTGCTGGACCAATGATATGAACCCCAAGAACTTCACCGTATTTCTTGTCTGCAATAACTTTAACAAAGCCTTGAGCCGCATCTGATGCAATGGCACGACCATTCGCCGCAAAGTTGAATTTACCGATTTGAACATCGTATTTTTCACGAGCTTGTTCTTCTGTCAAACCAACAGCCGCAACTTCTGGAAGGGTGTAGATGGCTGCAGGAGTCAAGTTCAATTTGGCAACAGCATGATTTCCCTTAAGAGCATTTTCAGCCGCTACTTCACCCATACGGAAGGCAGCATGAGCCAACATCTTGGTACCGTTGATATCACCTGGCGCATAGATACCTGGAACAGACGTTTCCATGTATTCATTGACCTTGATCCGTCCACGATCCAATTCAAACTCGACTTCACCGATACCTTCAAGGTCTGGAACACGGCCGATTGAAAGAAGGGCTTTGCTGGCGATGATATCATCTTTGCCTTCAACCTTGATACGGAGTTTGCCATCTTCTTCAATGATTTCTTGCAATTTCGTATCCGTCAAGATGGTCATACCCTTGCGTTCAAGGATCAAGCGAAGGTTCTTAGATACTTCCGCATCCATAGCTGGAACGATACGGTCCATCATTTCGATGACTGTTACTTTTGAACCAAAGGTCATGAAGGCTTGACCAAGTTCGATCCCGACAACCCCGCCACCGATAATCACGAGGCTTTCTGGAACTTCGTTCATTTCAAGGATATCATCACTGGTCATGACAAGGGTTGATTCCATACCTGGAACGTTAATCTTGCTGACTTTGGAACCACCAGCAAGGATGATTTTCTTCGTTTCAAGCAATTCAGAACCATTAACCAAGACATTCTTATCTTTCGTAATGGTACCGATTCCTTTATGAACATCCACTCCGTAGCTACGAAGAAGCCCTGCAACACCACCGACGAGGGTATTTACGACCTTGTTCTTGGTTTCAAGAACCTTATCCATATCTACTGAGAAACTTGGATTTTCAATGATAATACCACGGTTTGCCGCATGACCAATATTTTCAATGATTTCAGCGTTGTGGAGGTAAGTCTTAGTTGGGATACATCCGCGGTTCAAGCAAGTTCCACCAAGTTCAGATTTCTCAACGAGAGCAACCTTACCACCTAGTTGAGCTGCTTTAATAGCAGATACGTAACCAGCAGGACCCCCACCAATCACTACGATATCGTAAGCGTCATCACTCTTATTGTCATCGTTTGAAGCACTTACTGCAGCTGGTGCTGGACTCGCTTCTGGTGCTGCTGCTCCAGCTGTTGGGATGTTTTCCCCCTCTTCACCAAGATAACCGATTACTTCTGTTACAGGAACAGTTTCTCCGTCCCCTTTCAGGATAGCGATCAAGTAGCCGTCTTCTTCCGCTTCCAACTCCATGCTGACTTTGTCTGTCATGATTTCAAGGAGAACTTCTCCTTCTTTTACAAATTCGCCGACTTTTTTATTCCACTGAACGATTTGTCCTTCGGTCATATCTACGCCGGCTTTTGGCATAATTACTTCTAAGGCCATTTTATTTCCCTCTTTTTCTTGTTTCTATTCTCTCTCGTTGATTAGACCAACATTGAAATCGGGTCTTCAATCAAGGCTTTCAAGTCTTTCATGAATTTGGCACCAGCCATTCCATCGACAACGCGGTGGTCAATGGTCAAGCCCAAGCTCATGATTGGACGAATGACAATTTCACCATTTACAACAACTGGTTTTTCAACCGTTGCACTAACTCCAAGGATGGCAGAGTTTGGTTGGTTGATAATCGGTCCAAATGATTGAACGCCAAACATCCCCAAGTTACTGATGGTAAAGGTTGAATTTTGCAATTCACTTGGAGCAAGCTTACCATCCAATGTACGTCCGATAACGTCCTTGAAGGCTACCACCAACTCTGACAAGGTCATCTTTTCAGCATTGTAGACAACTGGAGTCATCAAGCCATTGTCCATCCCAACTGCCATCGCTAAGTTGACATAATTGTGAGTAATGATGGTTTTGCCATCTTCTGTCAATGACGCATTGATGTATGGGTGCTTCATCAAGGTCTTAACCACTGCTAGAGAAAGCAAATCTGTTACAGTGACTTTCTTGCCAGTTGCTTCCATGATTGGATCAAGGACTTTCTTACGAAGGGCGAGCATTTCAGACATATCGACATCATAGTTAAGCGTGAAGGTTGGTGCAGTCAAGTATGACTCAACCATACGTTGAGCAATAACCTTACGCATTGGTGTCATTTGAATCCGCTCGATTTCCCCATAAGGAGTTACGTTATCTGGAACTTCTTCCACTTTTTCAATCTGAGAAGGTGACTTAATCGTATCGTTTTCAATATTTTCCGGAAGGAAAGCTAAAACATCCTTCTTCATAATCTTGCCACGATGACCAGTTCCTTTGATTTCCTGCCATGCAATGTTATGTTCAAGGGCAATTCGTTTTGCAAGTGGTGAAATGCGAACCACATTAGTGTCTTTAAATGTTTCCACGTCTTCTTTGTGGACACGACCGTTTGCGCCTGAGCCAGAAATATCGTAGAGATTAATTCCTAAATCATCCGCTAATTTTCTAGCTGCAGGAGTCGCTCTTAGCTTATCATCAGCCATGACCTCTCCTATTCTATACTAAGATATTAAGGACGAAGAGGGCAATGAAAAAATAGGAGATTGACGATGTGTTCGATGAACACAAGGAAATCTATCTTTTTTTCACAGACCTCCGTCCGAATTCAATTACATGATACTAAGGGCGTTTAAAAGCGACCGAAAAATAGGAAATCAACACAGACTTCGATGAAGTCAAGGAGATTTATCTTTTTTCCGAGCTTTTAGCCCGTGCTCTAATCTAAGATACTAAGGACGTAGAGAACTTTGCATCTATTAGATACAAAGCTTCTCGTCTTATCAATTAATTTACATAACTTATATTATGTCTTATTCTTTATTATACGTTTTACGAATGGCTTCTTTGATGCTTTCAACTGTTGGGATCATTGCATTCTCAAGATTTTGTGCGTAAGGCATTGGCACATCTTCCCCCGCACAACGGCGGATCGGTGCATCCAAGTAATCAAATGCTTCTGATTCAGAAATGATAGCTGAAATTTCACCGATATAGCCACTTGTTTTGTGGGCATCATTAACAAGGACTACTTTTCCTGTCTTCTTGACAGAGTTAATAATGATCTCTTTATCAAGTGGAACCAAAGTACGTGGGTCTACTACTTCTACTGAGATGCCTTCTTCAGCCAATTCTTCAGCTGCTTGGATGACACGACGAAGCATTTTACCGTATGTTACTACTGTTACATCAGTTCCTTCGCGTTTGATTTCTCCGACACCAAGTGGGATAGTATAGTCTGGATCTACTGGTACTTCCCCTTTTTGGTTAAATTCTGATTTGTATTCAAGAATGATAACAGGGTTGTTATCACGGATAGAAGACTTGAGAAGTCCTTTCATATCCGCTGGAGTTCCTGGAGCAACAACCTTCAAACCAGGAATATGGGTGAACCATGATTCCAAAGATTGGGAGTGTTGAGCTGCAGATCCAACTCCGTTACCGGCAGCACAGCGAACGGTCATCGGTACTTGCCCTTTTCCACCAAACATGTAGCGCGTCTTCGCAGCTTGGTTGACGATAGCATCCATGGCAATTACTGAGAAATCCATGAAGGTCATATCAACGATTGGGCGAAGTCCAGTCATGGCTGCCCCTGCTGCCGCACCTGAAATCGCAGCCTCAGAAATTGGACAGTCACGGACACGTTCTGGACCGAATTCCTCAAGCATTCCTACTGATGTTCCGAAGTCTCCACCGAAAACTCCGACATCTTCCCCCATCAACAATACATTTTCATCGCGACGCATTTCCTCAGACATAGCAAGGATAATGGTATCGCGGAAAGACATTAATTTAGTTTCCATAATTCTCTACTCCCCCTTAGTCTGCGTAAATATCTTCGAAAGCTGATTCGAGTGGAGGGAATGGGCTTTCTTCCGCAAATTTCACTGAAGCTTCCACTGCTTCTTTTACTTCTTCTTGGATCTGATCCAATTCTTCTGCGCTCGCAATCTCATTTTCAAGGAGATACTTGCGAAGGTTTTCGATTGGATCTTTCTTCTTCCACTCTTCGACTTCTTCACGGGTCCGGTATTTACCAGGGTCTGAAGATGAGTGACCAAGCCAACGATAGGTGACACTCTCGATCAAGACAGGGCCTTTACCAGAGCGGACGTGATCGACTGCCTTCTTAAATCCTTCATAGACATCAATAACGTTGTTCCCATCAGGAATAAACATTCCAGGAATGCCGTAAGCAGCACTACGCTCGTGGATATGCTGGATATTGGTCATTTTCTTGATATCAGCAGAGATTCCGTAACCGTTATTGATACAGTAGAAAATAACTGGCAGATTCCAAATCGAAGCCATATTGACCGCTTCGTGGAAGACACCTTCGTTGGTTGCTCCGTCCCCAAAGAAGCAGACGACAATCTTACCAGTCTTTTTCATTTGTTGAGTAAGGGCAGCACCTACTGCGATTCCCATACCACCACCTACGATACCGTTAGCACCAAGGTTACCCGCATCTAGGTCGGCGATATGCATAGATCCACCCTTACCTTTACAAGTTCCCGTATATTTACCAAGGATCTCAGCCATCATACCGTTAAGGTCAATACCTTTAGCAATAGCTTGTCCGTGACCACGGTGATTTGAGGTGATGAGGTCATCTTCATTTAGAGCTAACATAGCCCCAACGTTTGCAGCTTCCTCACCAACAGAAAAGTGCGTCATACCGGGCACTTTTCCTTTTTTTACTAATTGAGCAATTTTTAAGTCCATGCGACGGATTTCTTCCATCTTACGGAACATATCCAATAAGAGACTTTTATCTAATGTTGCCATCATTTCGCCTTTCTTAACATTTATTCATACTCTTTTATTCTAGCCAAAAATGAAAGCACTGTCAAAAATAATGCTCAAATGATTTCACAAACTTTATTCCTTGGAAGAAGGTTTTATAGGCTTTTTTTAATATAAATTCAATATTTCACAAACTTATTTCTCATAGTTTTACTATACATATAAAAAACCGATAGGATCCTATCCTACCGGTCGGCATCTTATGATTGGCGTTGGCCAAAGTCGTGAATCATTTGTTCTAACTCTTCACGACTAGGTGTTGTAAGCATATAGAGGTAATCTCCCTGAAGTTCTGCAAAGGCAGCAGGCATGTCTTTCTTCACACGGAATTGATCACGGTATTTGGCCAAAACTTCTTCCTCTGAAAGGACATAAGTTGCATTGGCACGGCGAGAAGTCGCCAAGCAATAAAGTGGCTCAAACTCAGAAGCTGGGAAAGGTTCTCCTGCTACGATGGCAGCATAACCACGGTACAAATCAATGGAGTGAGCATAATTGTAGACATCGATCGTAAAGCCACCTGCTGGACGATTATTGTACTCGATTGCAATATAGTCATCCCCGTCGCGGAAGAACTCGATATGGAAGAAACGCTCTTTCATTCCAAAGGCTTTGACAATCGCTTCCCCGTATTGACGCAATTTTGGATCCATCTCTTTAAGGACATAATAAGAGTTATCCATCTTGTAGAGCATCAAATCTAATGGCGTATAGGCATAGTCAAAAGTCGTTGAGAAGACAATGTTACCATCGCGATCAACCAGACCATCAAAGGTACAAATCTCGCTAGAAGTGACGAATTTCTCAAAGAAGTACTCCGTATGTCCATCCCATTTTGCCTTGAAATGATCTACATCTTCTGGTGTTTCAAGTTTAAAGGTCGCTGCTGCACCTACTCCATTGTCAGGTTTGGCAATCAATGGCAACCCGATCTTCTTCACAGCCTTGTCGATATCTTTTTCTGTTTTAACCACGGCACCCGGAACGACTGGGACTCCAGCCTTCTTGAAGAGTTTCTTCATTTCGGATTTGAACTTAGTTTTCTTCAGATCTTTTGGCTTAGCTCCGAAGACATTGAATTGCTCCCGAAGCGCCGCATCTAATTCCAACCAGTACTCGTTATGGGACTCGATGCGATCGATTGGGCCGTGTTTATAGAAGAGGAAGGCTGCTGCACGCTTCACTTCATCTAAGTCTTCCATATTTTCTACACGGAAATACTCTGTCAAACTATTGCGCAAAGGCTCATCTAACTGTTCGTACGGCTCTTGACCAATCCCCAAGACGGTGATTCCCTTGTTAGCTAGTTCAATGGTGAATTGTTGGAAATTTTGTGGATAATAAGGTGAAATAACAAGATAATTCATAGAGGTCTCCTCCCTTTTGACTTATAGATACATTTGTCCTAGGAAATAGGGCATTTGCTTGCGCCACCATTCCCAATCGTGGGCTACATCATGGCCCCATTCAGCGAACCATGCAGGAATATTTTTGTGATCAAAGGCTTCTTTCAGTTTATAGAAAGATGGAAGTCCATCTTGTTCCCAAGCTCCTAAACCAGTACAAATAACGATTTCGGCCTGACGGTAACGATCGATAAACCAGCCATCATTTTGGTTCCAAATATAATCAGATGGAGAATTTTGGTAAATGGCTTCATCGCCTCCAAAATCACCAACAAAGAAACGAGCGTCATAGACACCACTCAAGGCAATCACTTTGTTGAAGACATCTGGATGTTGCAAGAAGAAATTAAGCGCGTGGTAAGCTCCCATTGAGCAACCAGTTGTCATCATCGGATCAAACCAGCCTGTTTTGTGTTTGATAAAAGGAATGGCTTCTTCAATCACATAACGTTCATACGCTCGGTGCATTTCGGCACGATCGTGAGGATTCTTCCAATTACAAAGCCAGCTATCACTATCCACACTAGAAAGGGTAAAGAATTGAACCCGTCCTTCTTCGATAAACCGAGCACAAGCATCAATCATACCAAAGTCATAGTATTCGTTATGGCTTCCACCTGATGAAGCAAAGACCACAACAGGAATACCTGCATGCCCATAACGGTTTAGATACATTTCGCGGTTAAGTTGGCCACTCCAGTGGCTTAGATGTTCAATATTCATAGGTTCCTCTTTCTTTATTATAAAAATTTAAAATCTTCTAGTCCCACTTCTCTGCTAAGAAACGAAGACATTCCGGTAAATGCTCTGCCCAGGCTTCTTCATGGTGGATAGCCCCAGATTGAATCCGAATGGCAATATTTTCTAAAGCAACTCCTTGTTGGATAACGTCGTGATAATAACGAAGGGATGAATCAATATAGGCTTGCTTGATATTTCCCGCCATCAGCGTTTTATCTGTATCATCCGCCTCTTCAGTCCCTACATAGATGTAGATCCGTTGATCTGCATATAATTTTTTGCGTTCGATATAATGATTGAAGGCATCTTGGTGTAGCCAGTTAGCAGATGAAAAGACCCCTAAACAACCAATTTGATCTTGGTACTCTAAGCCCAAGAATTGGGTAATATTCCCACCCAAGGAAGATCCAATCATGGCCGTATGTTCTCGATCAGCAAGAGTCCGGTATTCTTGGTCGATAAAAGGTTTCACCACCTCCATGACAAATTCGCCGTACTCAACTCCCTTGCCACCAAATTGCATGCCAGGAATATTGGATTCCTTGTACTTCCAGGCAGAGTATTCATTCATGCGTTGGAAACCATCATTATCGATCGCAACAACAATCATGCGACTAATATCGGGATTCCGCTTAATGGCTGGAATCACCTTCCAGGAATGACCCGCATAAGCTTCCTTGCTGTACAAAACGTTTTGCCCATCGTGGAAATAAACCACAGGGTAACGTCTATCTATATCCGTTTCATAATTCTTAGGTAATAAGACTCGCACACGACGGAGTTTTCCGGTATAAGGCACTTTCAACTCGTGTGTCTTCATATCTAAATAAAAATAGGATTTGTTCATTGTCAGAAAACTCTCTATATTCTAAATTTTATTCATTATACCATTTTTAGAAGAAAAAGTCTGGATTTTCTCCAAACTTTTTCCTTTCTTGGGTTATTTTTCCATAAACTGAGCCAAATCTTGTAAAGAACGTTCGGCAATTTTCTCATAACGTTCCTTTTTATCCCGAATGCGTGGTCCTTCTAGCTCTTTGATAATCCCGAAGTTGACATTCATGGGTTGGAAATGCTTGCTATCTGCATGGGTGATATAGTGAGCCAGGCTTCCGATAGCTGTCGTTTCAGGGAAAATCGCTGCTTCTTCTCCTTTGAAAAGGCGAGCGGCATTGATTCCAGCTACCAAACCTGAGGCCGCTGACTCAACATAGCCTTCTACACCTGTCATTTGACCTGCAAAGAAGAGATTTGGTTGTTTCTTCGAGCGGTAGGTTTGTTCCAGCAGATTTGGAGAATCCATGTAGGAATTGCGGTGCATGACGCCGTATCTGACAAACTCCGCATGTTCCAAACCTGGAATCATTTGGAAGACCCGTTTTTGTTCGCCCCATTTAAGGTGAGTTTGGAAACCAACAATATTGTAGAGGCTGGCAGCCGCATTGTCTTGGCGCAACTGAACGACTGCGTAAGGTGTCTTAAACTCCCCATCACGTGGCCCTTTGTAATCATCTGGATACTCGAGCCCAACTGGCTTCATAGGGCCATAGAGCATGGTTTTGATGCCTCGTTTGGCCATGATTTCAATGGGCATACAACCTTCAAAATACTTTTCTTTTTCAAAAGAGTTGAGCGGGGCTTCTTCTGCATTGACCAAGGCCTCGTGGAAATCCATAAATTCTTGTTTGGTCATGGGGCAGTTGAGATAAGCTGCTTCTCCCTTGTCATAGCGTGACTTGAGATAGACCTTGTTCATATCAACGGTATTGACATCGATAATCGGAGCTGCTGCATCATAGAAATAGAAACCGTCGCCACCATTGAGAGCATGGATCTTTTCTGCCAAGGCATCACTGGTTAGAGGGCCTGTTGCGACCACTGTGATGGCATCTGTCGGCAATTCCGTAATTTCATCGCGAATCACTTCAATGAGCGGATGTTGGGACACCTTCTCCGTCACCCGGCTAGCAAACCCTTCCCGGTCCACTGCCAGCGCTCCACCAGCCGGCACGCGAGTCGCTTCCGCTGCTTCAAGGATGACAGAACCCAGACGGCGCATTTCTTCTTTGAGGAGCCCGACAGCATTGGTGAGAGAATCCCCACGAAGAGAGTTGGAACACACTAACTCAGCAAAGTTGTCTGTTTTATGTTGCGGAGTGGATTTGACCCCACGCATTTCGTAAAGCTTGACCGGAATACCCTGTTGGGCAATCTGGTAAGCTGCTTCCGAGCCAGCAAGACCCGCACCGATCACATTGATATAAGATTGAGACATGACACTAATACCTCTTTGGGTATCAAAACACCCTGCTGGACTGTTTTGACACCCACAAATCTTTCTAATTTTCTACTTGCTCCATTATACCAAAAAGCCAAATAAAAAGACAAACAGGAAAAGCCCTGACTGTCTTCGAAAATCATTGTTTCTTGAAGTTGAATGATCTATAAGCATTCAGCTGATTTTTGTCTTCGTAACTAATGCTAAAACCCACTTCTGTATTCCTAGATAGTTTATCAACTTGAAGTATTTGAGCAAGTAAGTATTGAAAATCAGAATCCGTCCAATTTTCAATATCTTCATTAGTTACTTGTAGGTTTTGTTTTCGTACTTCTTTTATATCAATGTCTATATCAATTCTAAAGGTCGAACGATTATCAGCAACTCTTTTTAAGAGTAGATCTCGATCACGAACAAGCGTTTCTTCATCAAGATTGTTGACTCTACTTGGGTCTAGGTCCTCAATTAACGGAGTGAGTTCTTTGACATCTGTTTTTAAAATAGACTCTCTTTTTTCTTGCTCCTCAAGATAAGTTTCCGGGTTGCCACTATATTCTTTTTTTGGCACCAAAGAATAATAGGAGTCAAATGAGTCCAATTCAACAGATTTTTTAATATAAAGTTTCCTAATCGCATCATCGCTTAAAAATGTCGAAATCAAGCTACCACTTTGAACTAGCTTATTGTATGCTTCGTCTAGCCTATCATAATTGTCATCACCAGAAACATACTCCATTTCTAGGCGATAGACTTTTTTCTTCGAAAAACCTAGGAAAATTTTCTTCTCGACTTCTTTAAGTTTCGGATTATATCTGAGGACTGGAGTTTTCTCAACATAATCTTTTTCAAAATCTACATAGACATCAACAAATTTTTCAGTTCCTTCAATGTAAATTGGAGATCCCTGATAGCCGAACGTATCAGCTGTCGAGTATCCTTCCGCTTTTAGCCCTGCAGCTTCTACTACGGAACGAATATTTGATATAGCCGTATTCGCTAAATCATTATCTACTCCGTTGTTACATGATGACAATATTAATAATGTCAGCATAGGTAAGAGTACACTAATTACTTTCTTAATCGCTTTTCTTTTCATTTCTCCTCCTAGCATGCAATTTAAACAAAATCCTTATTTTCGTTACAGTTAGAATCTTAAAGGGATCAATTTCCAGTTGATTGGTGATCTTATAAAATTATCTATATTTTTTTGACATAGCATCCTTCCAGATTCATAGACACAACCAAGCTGCTAAGAGGGCAGAGAGGATACTGAATAAGGATCCAATCAAGTAATACTCCGCAAAGGCTGGATCCTCCGAAATTTTATTGTAGCGGGCGATAGATTTGGCCGTAAATACTAGGCCGATCGAAGCAAATTGCCCATAGACGAGACAGGCCCCAATCACCAAACGCTCTAAAAAACCAATCATAGAACCAGCCCCAGTGATCGTATCCATTTTCTTCTTGCTGGTGGGTTGATATTTAGTAAACAGAATTTTAAAAGCAATATTGCTTGGTTTCCCAACTAGGAGGACATAAAAGATTAGATTTAAAATGTCCAAGGGTAGATAGGTCGTGCCATTCTTCGCTCCCATAAGGACTAGACAGCTAATGATGGCGATATGCAAGACTTGATCCAAGGCAAAAGTCCATGCTTTTGGTAATTTCAATTGCTTCTGCACGATCGGTTTTAAGAAATCTATTCCAGCATGAGTTAGTAAAATGACCAAGCAAATCCACCACAAGTCCAGATGACAGAGGGAAACCACAATCAGAGGCAGAGCTACATATAAAATGTGAAGCCCTAGCACCTTCTTATCCTGATCCTTGCGATCCGCCATCTTTTGGCTTTGAAAATAATAATCTGATAACAAATGACAAATCAACAAGAGAATCAAGTATGGATTCACTACGATACTAGACAATCCGCTCATCTTCCTCTCCTTTCACTGTGCTTTGTATACTGGCCAGGGCAGCTGCTCTCCCACGTAAATAAACACGGACACTGCTACTCTTCAACCGTTTAGAGAGGGCACTTGGGTTGATAGCTAGTGATTGGGCCAAATCCTGCTGGCTAAAGGTTTCACTATAGACAGATCTCTTTAGCAGATTGAGCAGGATCTCTTCCTGACTCTCTCTCCAGCCCGAACGTATGGCCTCTCCGGAAGCGATGAGGGCGTTCACAAAATAGTCTTGGTTTTCCTTCCCGCTTGAAAAATAAATCTGGGTATTGCCATAGTCATTTTTCTGATGAACAAAATTGATGGCTGCGCGTGCATTCCAATAAGCTGGACCGTCTGCTCCAACACTTTGCAAGGGATCAATAGCTGTTACAATCTCCCCAAGGCCAATACCGAAACGAAGTTGAGTCGGTTTTAGTTCTGAACGCAGGGTATCAATGATTTGAAAAATCGGAGCATCCACTTTTAAAAGCGCCTGAAACTCATCGCCCAAAGTTAAGGTAAAAGCCGATGCTAGGCAGTCTTTAAAAAGCTCATTGATCTTTTGAAGCGTTTTTTCTAACTGTTTTTGCAGGTCAAAACGTTCTTGTACGATTTTGGAATCAATCACATCTGCAATCAAAGCAAGATACATAAGCCCACCTCCTTATGTCTATTATAACGAAAAAAATAAAAAATGTCTATTATAACAGACATTTATAAAAATTTCCGTTATAATAGACATTGAATCGTTTGAAAGCTTATTTCACTTTTTCTTCTTCGTAGTCGCCATTGCTACATACGACTTGTTTGCCGCCACCACGAACTTTTTTCTCAACTAAGTAGTGGCCACATTTTGGACAATCCCGACCGATCGGCTTATCCCAAGAGGTAAATTCACACTCTGGGTAGCGATTGCATCCATAGAAGATACGGTTCCGCTTGGTTTTGCGTTCGATGATTTGTCCCTGATGACACTCAGGACACTCCACGCCGATTTCTTTGACAATGGCCTGGGTATGACGACAATCTGGGAAATTGCTACAAGCATAGAACTTTCCAAAACGTCCTAATTTAATCACCATCGGGCTACCACAGACTTCACAATCAAAACCAGCTGGTTCGTCTTTAATTTGGATTTTTTCCATCTCTTCTTCAGCCTTTGCGACCTCTTTAGAAAATGGTTTGTAGAAAGCATCGATGACTTTTTGCCACTCTTCTTTTCCAAGTTCGACATCATCGAGTTTACCTTCCATCTCTGCTGTGAAGGTCACGTTGACAATATCTGGGAAGAATTCAACGATCAGTTTATTAACGATTTCCCCTAACTCTGTTGGTTCAAAGCGTTTGGCTACCAGCTTCACATAATAGCGTTTTTGAATGGTCTCAATCGTCGGAGCATAGGTTGAAGGACGACCAACCCCATTTTCTTCTAAGGTCTTAATCAAGGTTGCTTCAGAATAACGAGCTGGTGGTTGAGTAAAGTGTTGCTCAGGCTTGCTATTGACTTGCTTAACGATATCGCCTTCTACCATATCCGGCAACATCTTGTTCTTATCTGAGTCGTTATAAATAGCCAAATAACCATCAAATTTCACCTGGCTTCCATTTGCCGTATACTGAACCCCATTTTGACCTAAACGGACATTCATGGTATCAAAGACAGCTGCAGTCATTTGACTAGCTACAAAGCGGTTCCAAATCAAGGTGTAGAGCTTGAGCTGGTCCTTGTCGAGGTACTTGGCAATGCTCTCAGGAGTATTGAAGACGCTGGATGGACGAATCGCTTCGTGGGCATCTTGGGCACCAGAAGCATTTTTCACGCGGCTTCCATGCTTGGAATATTTCTCACCGAAGCGATCCACGATAAAGTTCGCTGCCTCATTTTGCGCAACTGGACTGATCCGTGTAGAATCGGTACGCATATAGGTAATCAAACCTTGAACACCAGAGCCAATATTAATTCCTTCATACAACTGCTGGGCGACCATCATGGTCTTACGCGTACGGAAGTTGATCTTATTGGCAGCATCCATCTGCATGGAAGAGGTGGTGTAGGGAAGTGGCGCATTCCGACGACGTTCTTTCTTTTCCACCTTTTCAACGGTAAAATCTTTGCCATCTAAGCGTTCAAGAACAGCTTTCACCTCTTCATTGGTGTTGAGCTTCATCTTCTTGCCATCAATCCCATAGAAGCTGGCTTGGAATTGCTTGGTCCCTTTTTTGAAGACACCATCAATGGTCCAGTATTCTTCCGGCTTGAAATCATTAATTTCATTTTCACGATCAATGATTAATTTGAGGGCAACTGATTGCACCCGCCCTGCAGAAAGTCCTTTTTTAACCTTTTTCCAAAGAATAGGCGAGATAGAATACCCTACAATCCGGTCCAAGACCCGACGTGCTTGTTGGGCATCGACCAAGTCCATATTGATTTGGCGCGGTTCTTTAAAGGCATTTTTTACTGCATCCTTGGTGATTTCGTTAAAGACCACACGGTTCTTTTCTTTGGCATCCAAGTTCAAAATATGTGCTAAATGCCAAGAAATAGCTTCTCCCTCACGGTCCGGGTCACTTGCGAGAAAGACTTGCTTAGCTTTTTTAGCTTCTTTTTTCAAATCATTGATCAAGGGACCTTTCCCGCGAATATTGATATACTCCGGTTCATAGTTATTGTCGAAGTCGATCGACATGGTTGATTTTTTCAGGTCCCGAATATGACCAACACTAGCCATGACTTTGTAATTACGACCAAGGTATTTTTCGATTGTTTTGGCCTTAGCAGGAGACTCCACAATCACCAAATTTTTCTTGGTTGTACTACTTTTCCTTTTTGTTTTTGTTACCACGTTTTATCCCTCTGTATTGTATAAATCTCATTGAGTTTAATACATTTTAAGAAAGATGTCAACTAGGAACTTCTCCTATAGGAAAATCACAATTCGTATTTCAATTCATCAAGAATATCCTGTCCTGATGTGACAAGCTTTGCACCTTCTTGAATCAGGTGATGGCAGCCTGCAGATTTTCCATCTAAAATGTTTCCTGGAATAGCAAAAACGTCTCGGCCTTCTTCCATAGCACGCTCACAAGTAATCAAACTCCCTGAACGGAGTCGAGCTTCTGCCACAATCACAGCCTGACAGATGCCTGCAATGATGCGGTTTCGCTCAGGAAAATGAAATTTAAGTGGTGCCTGCCCTGGACCGTACTCGCTCAAGATCAGATGGTGTTCCCCCATATGTGCCTGCAGTCTTTGATTGCTCTTAGGATAAGAGACATCCAGTCCTGTTCCAATCACTCCGATGGTCTTGCCACCATTGCGAATGCTGGCATAATGCGCCGTCGCATCAATCCCCTTTGCAAGTCCACTAACAATGACCAGTTCATTCCCAAGTTCCTTAATAATTTTCTCTACAGAACGAACCCCTTCTCGCGTGGTCTCGCGAGCTCCAACAACTGCAATCTTCGGTTTGCTTAACAGTTGCAAATCCCCTTGGTAAAAAAGGAGTACAGGAGGATTGTAGATCTGTAGCAATTCCTCAGGGTATTCAGGATCAAAAATGGATAGAGATGGGAACCGTTCAAACTCCTTGTGTAAATGCTCTTCATCCAGTTGCCGGTATTTGTCTACAAAATGAAGGATACTGCGACAGCGAGCGATTTTTGCTATCTCTTCTAAGCTTGGTAAGGCTTGGTCTTTTCTACAGTAGACCAAAACTCTCAAGACTTGCTCATTTGATAAACCGGCTTCTTTTAATTTAAAGATTTCAAATTTCTCCATGGTCACCTTCTACTTCCTCTCACTTATTTATTCGAAAAAGAAAAGAAAAAAGCTCTATTTCTAGAACTTTTTTTGATGTGTCGAAGAATAAAAGTAAGATGCAGCACCAATCAAGTTGCTTTCATTGTGGAAGCGAGCCGCTTGAATGGGCAAGGCCTCAAATTGTTTATACCCTTTTTGAGAGAGCAGGTCATGGTATTGTCGACTGATCTCATCGATCAGTAGTGGTTGACCACTAATGCCCCCTCCAATCGTCACCTTTTCAAGCAAGAGCAAAGATTGAAGATTAAAAATCAGAATAGCAATATCATGACAATACTCCTGAAACAAGGATGTCAGCTCCTCGTTGCCCTCTTGATCAAGAGCTTTGAAAACAGCTATACCATCTGCCTTTTCTAAGTTCAAGATGTGACTAGCTTTCTCAACAAATTGAACAGCTGAACCTGTGTTTTCCAAAAGATTGGAAATGCCTTGCAAAAAGAGTCCGCGATGAAAGCGGCGATTTTCTGGTGTTCTTTCTGCCTTATCAATAGACCGAATGTATTCTGTCAGTTGCCATCCTCTCAACAGGTCACCGTTAGAAAGAAGAGCAAGGCCGACTCCTGTCCCTAAGACCAAGGTCGCACCGCAAGAACAATCTTTTAGATTGCCAAGCCTTGCTTCCGCTAAACCTGCGGCTTCTCCATCATTGAGAACAGTGACGGGAACTTGAAATGTTTGTTCGAGTCTACTTGCTAGAGGAATGCCTCGTAAATATGGAATGAGACCACCTCGAAAGACAAAGCCAAGGCTCTTTTGGATCTCACCAGGGCATGAAATGGCGATCCCCTCGATTTCTTCCCTTACGGGTGTAATGATTTCTTCTAATCCTTGCCAAAACTCTTCAATCGTAGATGGTGTTGAAATTTTGTCTGTATGAACCAATTGATAGTCCGCATCCATCAGACCATACTTTATAAAGGTTCCTCCGATATCGACGGTAAATAGCATATCCTAATCCTCACACATTGATTTGACGGGTTCAAATGAACGCCGATGGATAGGAGTCACTCCCAGTTGGACGAGGCCAGCCAGATGCTTAGCCGTCCCATAGCCAGCGTTCTTCGCAAAATCATAACCCGGATATTCTTTATCAAACTCTTCCATCATCTGATCCCGAGTCACCTTGGCTACGATGGATGCTGCAGCAATGGATAAGGAGTTAGCATCCCCTTTGATGATACTAGTTTGGGGAATAGGAAGATCCAACCTCATGGCATCAATCAAAAGATGCTGGGGTTGAGGCTCTAGCTGACCAATGGCCTCCATCATGGCTAGCTTCGTAGCTTCATAGATATTAACCTGGTCAATCACTTGATTATCCTTGATGCCGATTCCGATCGCAATGGCGTTTTGGAGCACAGCCTCATAGATTTCCTTGTGTTTTGATTTTGGAATCTTTTTACTATCGTTGAGTCCTGGAATTTTACAAGCTTTCGGCAAGATCACGGCAGCTGCAACAACTGGTCCCGCTAATGGACCACGTCCCACTTCATCCACTCCTGCAATGAGCTGAATCTCTTGAGTATAAAGTTCTTTTTCATAGGCTAGCATTTTTTCCAAACGCAAATCTTCGTCCACTTGTTTTTGGAGTTCGCGTTTTCGTTTGCTGATAGCCGCTTGAACGCCTGCTCGACCATCAAGGATCAACTCTTCAAAGAAGGGATGATCTAGCTCGTCAATCATTGCCAAACGCTCTTTAACTTCTTTAATTGTTGGCATCTATTTCACCTACACGATCCAGCGTATACCGTCCCAATTTTCCATCGCGAACATCTTTAACAAAGAGTTGGTAAAAACGGTCGTAATCCTCACGAAATCCTAATTTCTGGGTCATTTCCATAATGATTTCAGGAGCTTCTTGTTCCAGATCCATTTGTTTAAAACGTTCCTGCAAAACAGTTGGGTAGTGCTCTTTAAAATAGTTAAGGCCAAAAATGGTCACTTCATCCATTGGAAGCAACTGGTCCTTGATGGCGCCTGTTAAAGCAAGCTTTAAGGCCACTTCTTCATCTTCAAACTTGGGCCAGAGAATCCCTGGAGTATCCAAGATTTCAAGGTCTTTATTGGTTTTCAACCATTGTTGCCCCTTGGTCACCCCTGGTTTATTTCCAACAACAGCAATCTTTTTCCCCGCTAAGCGGTTCATAAGAGTTGATTTCCCAGCATTTGGAATCCCAATAATCATGGTCCGAAGGGTTTCAATTTGAATCCCCCGTTCCTTCTGACGAGCAATTTTATCGGCCATCAAGCTCTTAGCAGCATCTGTGACCTTCTTAACCGTAGATTGCTCTTTGGAGTTGATAGCCAAGGTTTTGATGCCTTGAGACTCAAAATAGTCCTGCCATTCTTTTGTTGCCACAGGATCTGCCAAGTCTACCTTGTTCAAAATCATTAATTTAGGCTTATCACCAACAATTTTCGTTAACATAGGATTTTGGCTTGATAGGGGCAAACGAGCATCTACCAGAACCGTCACAAAATCCACAAATTTTAAATTTTCTTGTACTTGTCTTCTAGCTTTGGACATGTGTCCAGGAAACCATTGTATAGTTGCCATGTTCTCCATTCCTTTCCAGTTCAATCTCTTCTATTATACCATGTTTTCTGAAATCACTGTGATTAAGAAAAATACTAAAAAAGAAGCTACCTAAGTAACTTCTATTTTATATTCTAGCGAATTTGCTCAAAATGCAAATGCACGGCGATATGATCACCATAGCCGCTCCGTTCCAAATCACGTTGCAAGCGATAAGAAATATAGTGTTCAGCAATGGTAATATAACCAGCACCAAGTAAACGGTGCTCAACCATTGACTGGATCATGCTGATCGTCGCACGTTCCACTTTAGCTTCTTCCAAATCCATCACAACTTTCTTGGTCACTTGCGCCAAGTTTTGGCGAAGATCATCCGTCAAGACATAAACTGTTTGTGCTGCCTTCAAAACAGCTTGATAGATTTTATCTGGGTCAAATTCTACAACTTCACCACTACGTTTAATGACTTCCATCTTATTCTCCTTGATCATCAATATACTTCTATTATCTTAATAAATAGGGGATTTGTCAAGAATCTAAGACATCAATAATCCGGACGAAGAACTCCCGTAATGATTTCTTTGGTCGCGTGGTAATCCCCATCCACTACAACCTTGATAATGCGCTTCGCTTCCTCAGCAGGAGCTGGCACTAATGGTAAACGAGTTGGCCCCGCTTCAAAGCCCATATAGTTTAAAACAGCTTTGACAGGAGCTGGACTCGGATAAGAAAAGAGAGCATTAACTTTAGGGATAAATTGACGTTGGATGGCTGCAGCTTTTTTTATATCGTTGTGCTCAATGGCTTGGAACATCTCATACATCTCATCTCCATTTGTATGAGAGGCTACTGAGATCACCCCATCAGCTCCAAGGTTCATAGCATGGAAAGCATCTCCATCTTCCCCTGTATAGACGAGAAATTCTTCGGGCTTGTGTTCAATCAAGTAGGCCATATTGGCAAGAGTTGTACACTCTTTAACCCCGATAATGTTTGGATGTTCTGCCAAACGAAGCATGGTTTCAGGGGTCATTTCCACTACCACACGCCCTGGAATATTGTAGATAATAATCGGAAGATTGGATGCATCCGCAATGGCTTTAAAGTGTTGATACATACCTTCTTGGGATGGTTTGTTATAGTAAGGAACGATAGCCAATCCTGCTGCAAAGCCACCAAAAGCATCCACTTCTTTAACGAACTCAATTGAGTCGCGGGTTTCATTGGTTCCGACACCAGCGATCAAAGGCACTCGACCATTGACAATCTTTTGAACGGCCTCAAAGAGTTGCAATTCCTCATCGTGGGTCAGAGTTGGACTTTCTGCAGTCGTTCCAGCTAAGAGTATCCCATCTGTATGATGAGCCAAGAGGTGCTCGATCAAGGCAGGAAGAGCGTCAAAATTAATGCTCCCATCTTCATGGAAGGGGGTGATAAATGCAGTGATGATTTTACAATCTTTTAAATCTTGATAAGACATAGAAAAACCTTTCTCTATATAAGAAAGAGGCTGGGGCTTGCTTGCCTTTGCCTCATGATCTGTTCATAAAACAAGTTGATTTGTTAGTTAGCTACGGAAGAAATCAAACTCTTCGAGTTACTGATTTCTGTTCCGTTGCCTACTTCAACTCAAATTTCAATTCAGCTGTTGGACGTACGAGTCCACGTTCATGAAGAGTTTCTGCGATTTGGACTGAGTTCCAAGCAGCTCCTTTAAGGAGGTTATCTGAAACAACCCACATGTGGATCCCTTTTTCAGCATCCAAGTCTTTACGAATCCGTCCAACGAAAGTATCGCGTGAACCGACCGCATTAACGGCTTGTGGGTAGATTTGGTGAGCAACATCGTCTTCAAGGACTGCACCTGGGAAGGCAGCAATAGCAGCTTTCACTTCGTCAATTGGTGCCACTTCTTTTGTTTCAATGTAGACTGACTCTGAGTGAGCTGACAAGACTGGAATCCGCACACAAGTTGCTGAAACGGCAATGCTATCATCTTCCATGATTTTCTTGGTTTCATTCGTCATCTTCATTTCTTCGTAAGTATAGTCATTTTCTGTGAAGACATCGATTTGTGGAAGAGCGTTGAAAGCAATTGGGTAATGTTTTTTATCACCACCGCATGGCAAGATTTCCGCTTGTACATCACGTGGGTTGACACCATCATTCAAAACTTCCTTCAACTCACGTTGGGTTTCAAGAATAGCTCCCATACCTGCACCTGAAACAGCTTGATAAGTTGAAACGATGATACGATCTAAGCCCCATTTTTGACGAACAGGCTCAAGAGCAACCATCATTTGAATCGTTGAACAGTTTGGACAAGAGATGATTCCGTTGTGAGCATCAAGAGCGTGGGCGTTCACTTCAGGCACTACCAAAGGTACATCAGGATTTTGACGGAAGTAAGAAGTGTTATCTACAACAACTGCCCCTGCTTTAACAGCATAAGGTGCATATTTTGCAGAAGTTGATCCACCAGCTGAGAAGAGAGCAATGTCAACCCCTTCAAAAGCATCTTCTGTTGTTTCTTCAATCGTCACATCTTGACCTTTGAATTGCAAGACCTTTCCTGCAGAACGTGCAGACGCAAGGTAACGAATCTTATCGATTGGAAGAGTTGATTCTTCCAACATTTTGATCATTTGAGCACCAACGGCACCTGTAGCACCGACAACAGCAACTGTGTATCCCATAGTAAATCCTCTTTCAAAATTTTCTAAAAATTGAGTATTTGTACTATTATACAATTTTTTGACATAAATGAAAAGTCCTGAAGGCACAAAAAAATCCTGATCCGAAGACCAGGATTCGAGGCACCTTTCGGTGAGAACAGCAGGTTCACACAACTGTTCAAGGTCCGCTCCTGCGTTACAATTGAATGTAGACCTCCTCAGCGCAAAAGGCTCCTAAGAGCCAATCGACTCATCGCATAATTCTAGTTTACCATGAACATCCACAAACTGTCAAGAAGGTAGGTACTTGCTTCCTTCTCGAATACTCAAAGGAGATAACTGCTCTCGATAGCGGTCGATAAAGGCCCCTACCCAATCCGGATTAACCTTGGAATAATTGCGTAAACTCCAGCCGATTGCCTTATTTATAAAGAACTCGCTTTGACCTAGATTATTGAGGATCACTTTTTCTAACAAATCCGTATCTGTTTTTTCTTTCCTCATAAGCTGGTGATCAATGGCAATCCGCCTCAACCAAAAGTCCTGATCCTTACTCCAATCCAGCATAACCTGCTTGGTTTCTGGATAGTGAAAAGTAATCTCTCCGATGATAAGGTCCAATTGATCTATACTGTCCCACCATGATTTGGTTTGAGCCAATTCCTTTAGCTTTGGAAAATCTTCAGGTATAAGCTCCTTCTTCTTTTTATCCAGATAATCCATAGCAATATATTGGAACTCACGGTAGGGTTGCTGCCAACACTCTTCCACAAAAGCCCAATCAATTGGATTCTTTATGAAAAGCTTAAAAAATCTCTTTCAATCTTTTTGAGAATTGGTTTTTGAACGCCAAGAAAGCTGAATTTATTTTTCATATAAGCTTCCATTGCTGGGACTTTCGCTGGATCAACTTGGTCTTCTAACAATTTCAAAAGAATTTTTGTATCCATATGATGCCTCCTTTTTTACATCAAAGGTCCAATCAAAGAAAAGAGATAGCCACCCAGACGATGAGTTATAGGCATTTTAGACAAGCTATCCAGAGTAACTTCCTCTGAGAGAGCCTGGGTTTTCTCAAAATCTTCTTCAATCTTAAGCACTTCCAGATTTTTGTAGAGATAAACCCCATCTTCAAAATTTTGATAGAGACTTCGGTAGTCTGTATTAATGGTTCCTACCACCGCTTGTTGGCTATCAGAAACATAAACCTTAGCATGGACAAAGCCTGGGGTATAACGGAAAATACGGACGCCAGCATCCAAGAGGGCTTTAAAATAGGTCGTCGCAATATCAAAGGCATACTGTTTATCTGGAATCCCTGGCATAATGATACGAACATCCACACCTCGTCTGGCCGCAAATGTCATGGCTCGAACCAATTCATCATCCAAGATCAGATACGGCGTCATGATATAGACATAATTAGTAGATGTATTCAGAAGATGTAAATAAACATTTTCTGCAACCTTGTGGTAGGTCAACGGTGAATTGCCATAAGGAAGAACCAAGCCCTGGCTCTTTCTTTGTTGAGGTTTTTCTTGTAGATAGCGCTCCATATCCGCTTTGTCTTCTATTCCGGTCACTGTCCACATGGTCAAAAAGAGAGCTTTTAGCGTTTGAACTGCTGAACCATCTAATCGAAGGGCCGTATCCTTCCAATGACCAAAGCGTTCTAGTTTATTGACATACTCATCAGCGATATTAACGCCACCAGTGTAAGCAACTTGACCATCAATCACTGTAATCTTTCGATGGTCTCGGTAATTGTAATAGGTTGATAGAATAGGCTTGACTGGTGAGAAGGCCTGAGCTTTAATGCCAACCTTGTGCAATCGCTCGATATAATCGTAGGACAAGGTAGTCATCTCATTCATCCCATCAAACATGACACGAACATCCAGACCTGCCTTGGCCTTCTCCTCCAAAATGGCTAAAATCTCGCCCCACATGATCCCTTCATCAATAATGAAATATTCCATGAAGATATAGCGCTCGGCCTTTTTCAAATCCTCCAACAAGGCTGGTAGCATGTCATCTCCAAGTGGAAAATAGGTAACCTCTGTGTCTCTGTAGATAGGAAACTGTGCTGGACTATGCTCCAAAAAATTAGCTAATTTCTGTAATTGGCGATCACTTTGGGATAAATAATCAGCAACTTCTGGATCGGTGCTTAGATAGTCAGATGCCTGCACTGTAGCATCCTCAAGCCGCTTCTTCAAGCGTCTCACACCCAAATCAGCTAACGAAAAGTAAAGCAGAGCTGTCCCAAAAATTGGAAAGAGGGCAATGATAATCACCCAGGACAGTTTGGAACGAGAATCCATGGAACGATTGAGCAAGTAAAAGAAGGTAAAGACACTCAACAAGTGTTCCCATAAGATAATGGATGGGAAATGCTCTTGTAGACTGAGATATGAAAAGACAAGAAAGGCCAATTCCAGTAAGAAGAACAGAAGAATGGGAACCTTTCGGTTAAGTAGAATTTTGGCCCATCTGGAGGGCTTTTGAGGTAACAGCCTAGCACTTTGTTCTTCAGTCATAAAGGCTCCTTTCATGTAGGGGAGACCATCACAACTTTCCGGTCTCTTTCAGTAATTTTATTAGTATCATTTTAGCCTATGAAAAAGTCAGGGATAATTAACTATTGCGATTTACAAATGTCGTGATTTCTACTGTATTTTTCTCACCGGCCCTTCGATCGTCTTTTGCATCCAGACGATATCATGCCATTTGTTAAACTTATAGCCAATCTTTGGGAAATGAGCCACTTGGACATACCCTCGCTTTTCATGCATGGAAATGCTCGCTTCGTTCGGAACTGCGATACAAGCCAGAAAGCGTAAGTAGCCTCGTGCTTGCAACTCCTCTTCTAAGGCAGTATAAAGGGCCGATCCGATCCCTTGTCCACGCGCTTCTTTTGCTACATAAATAGACAATTCAGTGGTCCAATCATAGGCAGCGCGTGCATAATAGGTCGAAGCATAGGCATACCCCACAACTTTCCCATCCACTTCTGCGACCAAATAAGGAAATTGGGTCAGCGTTTTTATGATGCGACTTTCAAATTCCTGGACAGTCGGTACATCAACCTCAAAGGTAATGGCTGTCTCTGTTACATAAGGTTGGTAAATCGCTCGGATAGCTGCTGCATCGCTGAGCAGAACGGGTCGAATCATCATGGTGGCCTCCTAATTAGATTATACCTAGTATACCGATATGCCTCCTCACTGTCAATGAAGGACTAGCAGCAAGCAAAATAATCCTGGAATTGTATCCAGGATTTCCATCCTTCTTAAACCGTTTGACGTAACCCCATCATCCGGTAAAGGAATAAAGCGCTCGGAGCTTTCAAAAAGCTCTTTTGCTTGGAATTTGTTGATTTTAGCACATAGTTCGGTTTGACTGTTTCAGTGACTGTCTTTGCTTGTTTTAGATTCAGGCCGGTTTGTTTTTTAGACGGTTGAACTTTCGATGGTTGAAGGGAAGCTTTCACTGCGCCTGCTTGAAGGGGTTTTTCTTTCACCTTCAAGGCTTGTCCAACTGGTTTTGAAGCAGGAGCAGATAGTCCTGCTTGTGCTGAATGAGAGAGTTGACTCATGGTTTGATTGTTTCTGACTTCGACATGGTTTAGGATACCTCCATTTGGATTGAGGTGATCGGTCACACCTGTATCAAATGGCGCTACAAATACATTGTCCTCAATTGTGACATTTTTAATATCTCCATAGCGCGTTTCAACATCAATCGATCCACGATCCTTGTTGTAGATATCGCTCTTCGTTCCTGTGCGCTCCAAGAGATTGTGGTGAACCCGAATCCCTTCTTCATTCAAATCAAAGTTATGGCCCTTAAAGACAGTCGTCAAGCGAATTCCAGCATCACCGATATTCTCTTTAATCCGATTGTAGGCAATCTCATGGCCTTTTCCACCAAAGATCCCAACACCACCAGCTCGCCAACCGAGTTCAATCGTATTGTGCAAGAATTTATTATTTTCTGCTACTGCCGATTCTGTCCCATCCGCAATACTTGACCAGCTGGCAAGTCCGTCATCTCCATTTCCACGAATACTCGAATTGCGGACAATCGAATTCTTAGTCCCTTGGGCAAAGTTGACCCCGTCAGCCAGGTTATTGCGCAAACGGACATTTTCTACCACTAGACCATCTGTGTACTTCATATCATTTTTTCCAGCATAATCGCCAATCCACATGCCGACTTCAAAATGTTCGGCCCAAATATCGTGAATATGAGAATTCTTCCCTGGCGTTCCAGAAATGGCCTTGTACTGAGCATTTTCACCATAGCGTGAACGAAGGTTGGAGGACAGATAGACATCGCTAAATTCAACATGGTTGTCTTGGTGAAGGAAGTCAAATCCACCACCACCAGCTTGGTCACTAGTAAAATGCAGTTGGGTATGCCAGATACCAGCCCCTGAAATCTTCATATCAGAAGCATCGATACCGACTTTTCGATTGAGATTAAATCGCCCAGCTGGGATATAGACATTCTTTCCGGTTTGTTTAGCTTCATAAATCGCATCATAGAGAGCCTGGCTGTCATCAGTATCGTCGTTTGGCGTAGCTCCTTTAGAAACAATATTGATAGCATTATCCCCTTGAGCAATCGGGTCTGGAGCTTGCTCGAATTCCACAAAGTCAAGACCATAATGGACGTCATCTGACCTGTTTTTCACCAGTGAAACCACATCTCCTTTTTGAAGCTGAAGTCCTGGAAGGAGGCTGTGTACTTCATCAAATTGGAACCGAGCGCGTGTATCCGCCTGGGCACTATCGTGTACACCTTTGTCATTCAAGTACTGCCAGTTAGACGTAGATGAAAGGTCCAATTGTTGAACACTGTGACCATTCACCTGTACATCGAGTTGTCCACTTGCGCCATCTGGTACCGTGTAGCGTACAGTTAAGGCATTGGCTGGCTCATTGACCTTAAAAGAAACACCATCTCCCTTTTCTTTTAAAGCAACATAAGTCTGATCAGAAGCTTCAATAGCTGTTGAGTGACTGTCTTGAGACTGCTCTACCTCTGCCTTTCCAAGGAGGTTTCCTTTGTCTGCCTCATAACGGGTGTAAGGCATAGATGCTCCATATTGGCTGGTATCTACTTGAGAGCTTGCAGGATCAGAGGTTATCGCTTCTTGCCCTTGTATTTGAACTTGTTCCTGCTCTCCAGCTTGATCAGCTGCCACAGATTTTCCAGTCAAAAAACAAGCCCCCATGATCGCAATCACGACAGAAAAGACTCCAAGTTTAGACTTGCGAATGCCAAAAACGATATCTTTGTTTAAATGATTCATCACACATTTCTCCTTTTATTTTTTACAATGATTCTATCCTAATAAAAAATATCATGACAAACAAGGTGAATTGTGTGAATATTCTGTATCAATTTGTTGCAGATATGTTAACCTTTTTATGTAGTAATAAAAGTGAGTAAGAAAAAAGAGGCTGAGAATGCTTTCTCAAACCTCTTTTGATGACACGAGCTTATTCCGCTTTTTTATTTGAAAATTGGCTATTGTAGAGCTCATAGTAGAATCCTTTATCTGCTAATAAGGATTGGTGATTTCCTTGCTCGATGATTTGGCCATCTTTGAGGACAAGGATTTTATCTGCTTCTTGAATGGTAGACAAGCGGTGAGCAATAACAAAGCTAGTCCGCCCTTTCATCAAATTCTTCATGGCTTTTTGAATCAAGAGCTCTAAACGCGTATCGACAGAAGACGTCGCTTCATCCAAAATCAAAATCTTAGGATCAGCAAGGAGCGCACGCGCAATAGTTAGAAGTTGCTTTTGCCCAAGAGAAATATTGCTAGACTCCTGGTTCATTTCCATATTGTAACCACCAGGGAGTGTCCGGATAAAGTGATCGACATTGGCTGCCTTTGCGGCTTCAACAATTTCTTCATCCGTTGCCTCGAGATTGCCAAAGCGAAGGTTTTCTTTGATGGTTCCTTCATATAACCAAGCATCCTGAAGCACCATTCCGAATTGTTTGCGGTAATCTTGGCGAGACAGATGGCGAATATCATGACCATCGACTGTAATCGATCCTGCAGTCACATCGTAAAAGCGCATGAGCAAATTAATCAGGGTTGTTTTCCCTGCTCCGGTTGGTCCGACAATGGCCACCATTTCACCTGGCTTGACTTCTAGGTTGAAATCACGAATCAAGGGTTTGTCCGCTACATATTGGAAATCCACGTTTTTAAAGCTGACTTGCCCTGTCAAATCTCCAGAGAGGGTTTCTGTCACATCTGCTACTTCATCTGGTTCATCCATGACTTGGAAAATCCGATCTAGAGACGACTTAGCACTTTGTAGCTGTCCTGCCAATTGGGTCAAGTTTTGAATCGGTTGGTTGATCTGCCAAACATATTGAACGAAGGCCTGCATATTCCCGACAGTCAAACGACCTGCTAACACTTGCAAGCCACCAAACAAAGCGATAACGAGATAAGTCAAATCTGAAATCCCATTTAAAATCGGCATCATTAAGCCAGAAATGAAATTAGCCTTGAAACCTACCTTTTGAAGGTGATGGGTAATATCATGAAACTCTTCCTGGGAAGATTTTTCCCGAACGTACAGCTTAAGGACATTAAAGCCTGTTAAATTTTCTTGCACAAAGCCGTTCATGGCTCCCAAAACATCTGCCTGCTCTTTAAAGTAAGGCTGAGATTTTTTCATGATAAATCGAGCACTGAAATAAGTGATCGGAATGGACAAGATGACTACTAGCCCCAGCTGGATGTTTAAGTATAAGACCATGCTGATAACAAAGAGCAAGGTAAAGATGGCATTAACGATTTGTAAAAAGGACTGTTGCAAGGCGTTCGAGACGGTTTCGACATCGCTAGTAAAACGTCCTAGTAAATCTCCAAACTGATGCCGGTCAAAATAAGAAACGGGAATGTGGTTGATTTTATGAGACAAATCATTTCGCATGTCCTGAACGGTCTTTTGAACAGCATTGGTCATGAAATAGTTGGAATAATAAGATCCCAACTCATAGAGAACCCCACGGAATAGATAGAGCGTCATAATGATCGCGATATAGGAGGTGTTAAGACCAGCTCCCGCAAGGCCTTTTGCCATATCCATGAGATTTTTTGTCAACTCAGTAATGGCAAGCCCCAAAACAAAGGGTTCGACAACACTCATGACGACACTTAGAATTTTTAAGAAAATGGACAAGCAAACTTCCAAGCGATAGGCTCTCAAATAGGTCCATAGTCTACTAAAACTGTTTTGTTCTTGTTTCATCTGCTTCTCCTTTCTATTCTTCTGTCAATGATGGACTATCGAGCTGCGAATTGGCAATTTCACGATAGATCTCATTGCTTTCCATCAATTCATCGTGGGTTCCTCGACCGACGATCTCCCCTTGGTCCAAGACAATAATTTGATCCGCATCCATAATGGTTCCCACGCGTTGCGCTACGATCAAAACGGTCGCATCTCCTGTAACTTCTTTGAGACGCTTGCGCAAAGTGGCATCCGTCTTGTAGTCTAAGGCAGAGAAGGAATCATCAAAAATAAAGACATCTGGATCTTTGACAACGGCACGAGCGATGGACAAGCGTTGTTTTTGACCACCTGAAAGGTTGCTACCACCTTCTGCCAAATGCGTATCAAAGCGCTCCTCACGACTGTCGATAAATTCCTTGGCTTGGGAAATTTCAGCCGCTTGTTCTAGCTCTTGTACAGAGGCATCTTCTTTCCCATAACGAAGGTTCTCAGCAATGGTTCCTGTAAAGAGCAAGGCCTTTTGCGGAATAAAACCAATCTTTTGGCGAAGGGCTTTCAGATTGTAGTCACGGACATCTACACCATCCACCAAAATTTTTCCTAAAGTGACATCATAGAATCGAGGAATCAACTGCACAAGTGAAGATTTCCCAGAACCGGTCGAGCCGATAAAGGCAATGGTTTCGCCAGGTTTGGCTTGAAAGGAAATATTATGGAGAACTGGACTCTCCGTCTCACCTGGATAAGCAAAGGTGACATTGTCAAATTCCAAATAGCCACGAGATGCTGTCTCTGTTACACCATTCTCATTTGGATCAATCGAAATGGGCATGTCCATGATTTCCTTGAGCCGACGGCTAGAAACCGCAGTCCGAGGATACATGGTAAATAGATTGGCTAAAAAGAGGAAAGATAAAAGCGCGTGGAAGCTATACTCAATAAAGGCAACCAAGTCCCCAATTTTCAAACTACCGTCATGAAGAGGATCCAAAGCAAACCAGACAATCGCCACAATCATAGCAATGATGATCTGCACAAATAGGGGTTCTGTCAAACCAGTAAGTTTGAACAATTTATTCGAGTTTTCCGCGTAGACTTCATTTTCAGCCGCAAATTTATCCTCTTGGAATTCCTCACGGGCAAAGGCACGAATCACACGAAGTCCTGTCAAATTTTCACGCGCAAATTGATTGAGATGGTCGAGTGTCTTTTGTTGCTTCTCGGAAAGTGGACGTGTCTTAACTGCTACATACCAGACGACGACAGCAAGAAATGGTACAGATACCGCTACAATCCACGCTAAAGAAGGACTGGTCGTCAGAATCAAGAGAACACTAGAAACCATCATCAAGGGTGTGATGACCCCCATCTTCAACATAGAATCCGCAAACTGCATCAAAACAAAGGCATCAGAAGTCAAGCGAGTGACCAATGACGATACCCCGATTTGCTCATACTCGTGATGCGAGTACTCCTGTAACTTAGCATAGAGGTCATTGCGCATATCGCGAACCATGGTGGTCGTTAGCTGGCCAACCGCGTAAGACAAGATAATCCGTCCCACAATCCCGAGCAAAATGATCGCAAACATGACCCAGCCCCAGAAATACAGCCGATCCACATCACGCGGGTTAATTCCTTCATCAATCATGCGAGCTAGAATCGTTGGCAAGCCCAAATTGACAATAACAAACAGGACCGCTGAAAATAGATTCAGGGCTAGCCACTTGGGATACTTTTTCAAGTAAGACCAAATATAAAGCATAGATGATTCTCCTTTTCCATAAATAATAACCTTGATCACACAGAAAAGAGGGAGCGAGACGAAATCATTTTCAAAGAAAATCATTCCTGCCCCAGTCCCATCTGTAGTCTCATTCATTATACCAAACTAGTCATAAAAGTAAAGCAAAAGAGCAGGTTTCCCCGCTCTTCACTTGCATTATTTCGTGCGTTTGAGTTTAGCATTTTTAAGAATCATAAGATCCCCTTGGTTGCTATTACTTAACTTAGAAAGATCAAATGTCAAATAGTCACCATCGACCTTATATGTAATCTTTTCTCCTCTACCATCATTTGACGAGATTGTTTTCTCTTTTTGATTGATTTTAACATCATAAGATCGCTCATTCTTTTGACCAGCGACTTCACCCGCGATGCTGAGGGTTCCTTTAGAATCTTTGATCTTAATAGAAACTTCAAAATTAATAACGTCTCCAATAGACTCTAATTGACTACCTGATAAGCCCTGCTCTTCAAGAATCTTCTTGAGTTCAGTTTTTGTTGGTTTGTAGACATAAGTCCCGTTATCACTTTTGGCACCACATGCCACCAAGAGGACTGCTGCAAAAACTGTAACGAAAGCTAAAAGAATACGTTTAAATATTTTCATAATCAATCTCCTAATGTACTTTATAATCAGATTTTACCATTATTCTAATTCTGATTCAAGATATTATAAAGAAGAAAAAGAGCAGATAACCTCTGCCCTTCTCTTGTATTATTTTGTACGCTTGAATTTAGCGTTTTTAAACATTTCCAAAGCGGCTGCGTGATCAGAACTTTTCTCTCCAGATAAATCAAAAGTGAATACATCGCCAGAAACTTTGTATTTAACCTTTTCACCTTCACCTGTTTTTGATTGAAGAGTTTTCTTTTGTTGGTCAACTTTCATATCAAATGATTGGTCTGTTTTTTGTCCCATCATTTCACCTTTAATTTTAAGGCTACCTGTTTTATCTTTAATGGTCACTGAAACTTCCAATTTAACATTGTCGATCAATGCATCTACACTTGAACTTGGAGCACCTTGTTCTTCAAGGATTTCCTTCACTTCAGTTTTTGATGGTTTGTAGACATAAGTCCCGTTATCACTTTTGGCACCACATGCCACCAAGAGGACTGCTGCAAAAACTGCAACGAAAGCTAAAAGAATACGTTTAAAGTTTTTCATAACTTCTCCTTTTTAGTTAGATTCACCCTATTATATCAACAATTCAGACACACGGCAATGAAATATTCCAAATGTAATACTCTTGTAATATATTTATCAACTAATATGTAGCGATTAAATAGGCAGGATCCGTACCTACCTTCGCTAAATTATTTAACTTTTTTAAACTTAGCCATTTTTATAAAGTTTATAAAAATATCAGAACCACTCGAGTTTGATTCTTTCACATCCATAAAGGTTAGCATATGATTAGAAATTTTATACGACATCTTTGTCCCACTGTCATCATTCTTCATTACAAATATTTTGTGTTTTTGGTCAACCTTAAAATCATAGGATTGATTGGTATTTTGAACATTTGATTTTATTTGAACCTTCATAACGCCTTCTTTGTCCTTAATGATAATCGAAACCCTAAATTTATAATCATCTGTAATGATATAAGCAAGTTGACTTGGTAGCATCTGCCTCACTTCTTCTGTTGAGGGTTCGAATACATAAGTCCCATTATCACTTTTTAGACCACAGGCTACTAAGAGGACTGCTGCAAAAACTGCAACTAAAGCCAAAAAAATCTGTTTAAAATTTTTCATACCATCTCCTTGTTTCAACGAATATCCCTATTATAGCAATAATTTTTTCGTATCTCAATGAAAGATTAGATAATACATGGCTTGTAAAAATCATAAAAGAAAGAATGCACAAAAAAACCGAGGCCTAAACCTCGGTTTTCATTTTGATTGGAAACTCTATTATTTAAGAGTAACTGAAGCGTCGTTGCTTTAGTTGTTCTCACACAGCTATTTTTTACTTGGTTTCTTTACTTGGCGGGATTGTGGCGGGATTTGCAGTTAATCCCAGCTCTCCTAATGCCTCTGTTATCTCAGCACCACCAGTAACAACTTGTCTATCATAGAAATGAGAATAGGTGTTTAGTGTTGTAGCCTTGTCCGTTCTTCCTGAACGAGCCGAGACATACAAAACATCTTTTTTTAGAACGTTTATCATAAATGAATCATGACTATGACGTAGACCTTTCCCAGTAATAACCGGAACCTTAGCCACTAGTGCATGCCTTTTTAACATTCGACTTAAGGTAGATTTGTTCATTGGAGAGTTAAACCGTGCTAATACGAAATTATCTTCTCTATTATACACTTGTACAGTTCTCCAATTTTGCAACACTTTAACAGTTTCGTCATCTATTTCTAAGAAACGCATTCCTGCCCTAGTTTTTGTCTGCTCTTTTCGAACGTATTTCCCATTCCCTTGATATTCGAGGGTAGATTGAATATGAATAACCTTATTTTTAAGATCTATGTCTGACCACTTTAAACTAAGACCCTCAGAGACTCGCATCCCCGTCATAAAATAAAGCCAGATAGCCGTATAAAACTGCCTCTCTTCATAAACTGTCTGATCAAAAGTTTTTAATACCTTATCAAGTTCCTCTACAGTCCAAAATTCAGTTTTCGGTTTTTCTCCTTTAGGATTGTCTAACTTGCGACAAGGATTATTCTCGATGTATTCCAAGCGTTCTGCATAATTTAAGCACTTCTTCAGTTTACACCAAAGTCCTTTTGCGTAGTTTGGAGAGTAGTCTTCCATTAAAGATAATCTAAAATCTTCGCATTCCCGAACATTGATTTCAGACAATTTCTTGTCAGCAAAAACCTCAATAAAAGTCTTATACTGAGGATAAGCAGTTTGATAGGTTACGGACTGAACAGTTTTCTTATAATAAGGCAAATAAACATCTTCCATAAATTTTGAAAATGGAATATCTAATTGTGGCCTATTTGCACTGGCACTAGCTATTTTAGCATTGTATTCAGTTCTTATCCTACAGACTTCGTCAAAGGCTTGCTTTTCTGTTTTAAAATCAATTCCAAATTGATCTTTATAAGATTTAACCCTAAACCTCTTTCGGTCACCCGTAGAAGGATCTACACTGAATTCAACTTCATAGTAAATTTTTCCTTTCTTATTTCGACTTACGCATTTATATTTTTTACTCATTTTGTTCCTTTCTTTCAGAAAGCAACTTAAAGCCGAGTAATTCTTCTACAATATACGTAGGAGCTAAATTAAGACGAGAATTATCAAATGGTGATTTACTTAATTCTACCACATTATTCGATAAAGCTCTAGATTCTTCAAATTGTCGAACAGCAATTAACTTTGCTTGTCTTATAATATCCCGTGCCGTATGTTCAGGAAAACCTAATTTCATTAATTCTGTATGATTTATTGTTTGCATTATCTCTTCCTTCTAATTCTTAATTACAGAGATTTCCATCTTTTGATAAGGCTTATAATAGTTCAACAAATTAGATCATTAACCAAAAGCCTTAAACTACTTTTCTTTAAAATAATTGTACATCGCATAATAGTCAAATTCCATCTTAATGCCAGTTCTTCCATTACGATTTTTTAAAACCACTAACTCAATCTCTCGTGGATTTCTCGATTTAGCTTCATTAACATCAAAGTGTTCTCGTCCAGTACCTTTAAGTTGAAGTCCAATTAAAACATCACTAGAGTATTCGATGGCTCCACTTTCCTTGAAAGACTGCATACTTACAATAGATTTGTAGTTTTCTCTATTAAAAGAAGAGATAGCGATCACTGGTGTTTTAAAGTCTCGGCTGATCCTTTTCAATTCTATTACCGATCTATCTGTATTTTGTTTTTCAGTTAATCGTACATCCACCGGATATAGAATTTGTAAGTAATCAATAATAACCACGGGTACTTTTCCAGTATATTTGATATGCTTTTCAACAGTTTCCCGAATTAGTCCCACACCAATAAGTCCAGTACCTTCTACAATGTAAATATTTTTGCAGTATTGAGCGTAATTTTCTCTAGCTTTTTTAATCAAATCAATCTCTGGGGTGCTGTAACCTGCATATCTACTCCCCTCAGTAATTCCTCGTGCTGTTTTTGCATTCCTGATATCACTATTAGAGGCAATAGATTCGATAACAGTGTGACGACTAATACTTTTACTAATTATTTCCCACCTAGACATTTCAATACTAAAAATCAAAACATCTGTTCCCTGTGCTGCAATTTGATCAGCAATCTGAGTTACAAATGTTGTCTTTCCAAGGGAGGAAATTGCACCAACACAATACAAGCCTTCGTAAAGACCACCTTCTAACAGATCATCTAGACCTTCAAAATTTGTTTTAATACATGTATTATTAGAACCATTCGTAATGCCATTAAAAAACTTCGAAAGATGATTAGCTGTTGAATATTCAAGATACCGTTCTTTTTCACTTTTTGTTTGATTGATTGCATTTTCCACCATTTTGTTAAATACTCCTTTATTTTTCACTAACATTTCGTTAGGATCTTTTACATCATCAATAGTTAATTTGTAAGAAATAAATTTTATCTTCTTACTTCTAAATTGCTCTGCTAATTTTAGTTCAGCCTCTCTCCCCTTTTCATCTTGGTCCAATGAGAGAATGAATGTACGATAAACTTTTAGATCAGAAATAAGATTAATTAATTTATTTATATTTCCAATGCTCCCAAGTCCTACTGCCTTTCCACCAACTTCAACGATGCTCATGGCATCTATTTCGCCTTCTACAATAAAAATTGGATCCGTTGAATTTTTGAAGAGTTCACTTTTATTAAAAAGATCGCTTCCTCCCACTTTCTGTTTAGTATAGTTCAATTGATATTCTGGTACAATTTCTCTTGTATCACGAGCAAAATAACAACTTTCACTTAAAGGAATAATTAACCGAGGTGTTTCAGGAACATTAGGATTAGTCACATGAGGATGTTTCCATTTTTTTACGTAGCCAACTTTAAATCGGTGGACTGTTGAAAAACTCAACCCTCGTTTAAGAAAATAGTCAGTTTCACAGAGATGCTTTGTGGCCTCATTATAAAAGCTTAAATAATTATCTTTTTTCTCTTCTTCCTTTAAAGGAAAGATAACATTGGAATTCAAACATTCAGTCCTCTGGTCCTTGAATTCATCACATTCAGTTGATAGATTAAACAACTCTCTGACACGCTTCAATTGATCCTTAAATTTATCAATTCCTTCTACATAGCCGATAAGATCAAAGATATCTCCACCTCTATCGCAAGAGAAACACTTCCATTGGGTTTCAGCGTAAATATGAAAAGCACCAGTTCTGTTTCTTCCTTCACCACTGTGGCAGAGGGGGCAAATATATGCTCCTTTACCACCTTTACGACTTGATTCAGAGATTTGTTCAATGTATGCTTTCAAATAAGATTTTTCTTCTTCAAACATTTTTTTCTCCTCTTGTAGTTTCCAGTAAAAAAATAAAATCCGGACTTTTTTTCTTACAGGCAAAATTATAGCATTGCCTTCAATACGAAAATTGAAGGCATATGCTGCTTATTAATATTATTAGTATTGAAAATCAGAGATGCTAAAATATCAGTTATACCAAGGGTGAAAAATTTTTTTACAAAATCAACATACCCCAAATTCTAATTCAACATACCCCAAATTCTAATTCAACATACCCCATAAATCCTGATTTAATCGAAGTAAATCGATAAATCAGTAAATTTAAATCCCTAAAACTTTAAAACGAATTCTAAAATTTTTAAATTCAAAAAATGATTCCATTTCTAACTGTTTATCCGATAAAGGATTGTTATTAGAATCACAGTATTCCCAACTTATCAGGATTTTATCATTGACTAGTTTAGTAAGTGAATTATCAAGGCTCTCCTCAATTCTTGAATTCCAACCACCTTTTTTCAATCTAACTTCTTCGATTGCAGGAATTTCAGGACATACATTCAATAGAACTTCAACTGATATGACTTCATTAGTCTTTTTTCTTCGATTATTATGGTTACTTTGATGGTAGATTAGTTTCTTTGCAAGAGAATAAACATTTTTACTACGCTCATCAATTTTAAAAAGTCTGATGGGGAAATTAGTAACATAAGAAGTAATTAAATATCTAACGAATTTTTCAGTCAATTGAACTGTATAAACTTCTTTTTTGCATTTGAATTCCTCAATCAGTTTCATATCTTTGAATTCTTTAATTTCCGATTTTCTCTTTTCTGCAGTACTAATAGAAAGATCGTTTAGCAAGCTTAATGCTTCTTCAATGATACGACGTACATTCTTCTTCGTTGAAATGCTTGCTGGGTTAGATTTCCCCAACAGTTCTGCATACTGTTTAATTGAAAATTCAACCACGCAATTAACAGCCTCTTCTTCACTTAGTTTATATTGGTTCTTCTTCCCGACAAGAAAAATCAATAAATCCAACATCTTCAAAACTCGGAGTTTGAAATAATCTTTGTTAGCATCAAAGTTTTCAATATGAATCGTACCAGTCCCTAAATGAATAGAAGTTCGATTAGTGATCGGATCCCTTACTTTGTCAACTGTTTTCAAATTAACAGAAGTTAGCAAATTCAAAGTCGGCGCATTTAAAATCTTCTCGATTTTCTCTTTTTTATCTATAGGCATTATATAACCTCTTTTATATTTATTTGAAAAGAGTTTGAGAGCAAAAAAAAGAGTTGTAGCTGATGCTACAACTCTCTTGCACTCAATAAATTTTTCTTTCCATACTAATAGTCTGCCATTTTTTGATAAAACTAAAAAAAAGAAAAATCAAAAAAAGTCACCCTTTTCTACCAAAAATTGCTCCATTTTTTCTAAAATTTAAAAAGGACACTTTACAAAGTGCCCTTTAAAATAGCCTAAATAGCGATATTTTAAGGATGATAATACACATTATAAGATCTTCCATATAGGATTAAAATTTTTTTGAAAAAATTTTTAATGACCAAATTAAAAAAATTTTTTAATTTCATACCTAGGATTATAGTTTCAACTGAAGAACACTAAATCATTCCTATACGGAGAGACAATTTGTATAGTTATTTATGATTTATTTCAATCCAAAGCCTATTTTTCTTCTAATTCCAAGATTTGATTTTACCTGAAAAAGAAAGCTGATAAATTAACATTCTATTTATGTTCACGGTGAAAAAATAAAACATTTTGTCTGTTTAGCTACCAAAATGATACCAAACACATTTTGGTAGCTAAACAGAATTTAATTATACTACAAACACATTTTTACTTATCTCAACCGCCTCCAATATTTCTTTCTCAGTAATTCTTTCTCTATCTTTTATGACAGATTCCACATGTTTTTCAATAAAATCTCTCGCGTACTTTCTACTTTCCTTTTTCTTCTGAAACATATTTTTAAGTAAGTTGTCTAACTTATCGTTAAAAATAGCTTTCTGAACTTTTTCTAATTCATCTTCTGACAATGCAACAATAATTATGATATCAATAAATTCTTCTTTTAATTGAGCAAACATCTCTACTCTATCATCTACATTCTTGAATTTCCCAAAGTTAAATTATCTCTCAGTGTCCCTTCAAATACATAGGGATCCTGACTAACGTATGCTAACTTACTTCTTATATGAAGGAGAGAACTAATTTAGTCCTCTCCAGATTGTAACTTTTTATCAAGCCACTACAGTTGACAATGAGCCTTTATTATTAATTTGACCCTAAGTCTTTTTCTACGATTCTTAATCCGATTGGAAAATCATCTTTTCCCAATTTTAATTTCTGTTTCTCAATCAACTTAGCATCCTTGAGACTATATTGTAATAAATGTCGACCAGTAGTTAGATACAACATATTTTCATTTGAAATTGTAAGAGAATTTATTTCTTTTGGTGTTTCACCTGAATCGTCATCCAACACAATGGCTTTTATAGTTTCATTTTGTAAATCAAGAACAGATAAAATATTCTTTCCTTCTACCTCGTGCTTGACGACAAGGTAATGATTATCTGGACTTGGATAAAGCATATTAGGATAAGGATTGGGTAAGGTAAATAATTTCCTTTCTCCAGTGTGCAAATCGATTGACAACAATTGGTTTCCTGCCACCTTCTCAAAAGTATCTGTATCACGAATTGCAGAGATACTTACGAATGCCCTATCTTTGACAATTGCCAAGCCTTCTAACATTTCAACCTTTTTACCATCTGAAGTTAATCGAATTCTATCTTTTTCTTTCCAATGCTCTTTTTCATTTAGAACTATTAAGTCTGAATCCAACACGCCTTCTGGACGATTTCGTTTTGGATCTTGATAAGCAATCTCAGCATATACGTTAGAATTATTTGCAACAATCTGACTCGAAATTGCTGTCATTTGGTTAAATTTTTTCTGAAAAACTTGCTTTCCATTAAGAGAAAAGACTGTTAATATTCCTGAGTTTGCATCTGTTTGAGCAGTATAAAAGTAATTAGAAGAGATACCTGATCCCATCATTGCATAATTCTTAGTATGATTTTTCCTCATCTCACCTTTAGAAAAATCAATTGAAATGATATTTTGATGATCTATTGGTGCAAAATCATCACCTTCCGTTACGATCATCTTATCACCACTGTTTAAACACGAAAACCAGAGATTAACATACGTTGCTACATCAATTTTTTCTACTCGATGTAACTCAAGCTTATTCTCTTTCTTAGTATATGATTGAATACTTTTTGAGGTGACCAAGTAAAGATTCGATTCTGGATCAACTTGAAACATTGGTGTTTGGACCTTAGAACAAGAAAGCAAAAGGAAGAATAGAAATAAAATCCCAAAAAGATAAGAGCGTTTCATAGGTTATCCCTCCTATCCATTTCACGACTCACTTTCTCACCAAGCATAATTTTTCTCACCGCATGTGACCATGGCTGCTAATAACTCCTCTGGTGTCAGTTTCTTCAAGCCTCCATAGTTTGGATCCTGTACATGTGTATCGGGGTCTAGATAATAGATTGCTGAGATGTCCTTACCATCTGCTGTCAATTCATAGCCTACTCCAATCACATTATGTTCCCCACTTTTTCCAGGATAGATTTGTGCTACATTGAAGGTGTAATAGAGAGGATACCCATCATCAATATCTTTGCGAACACGTTCTTTAAAGAGCCGGATATCTTCAGAACCTGGACGAGCATCTGTTACAGTAACCAGTCGATAACCTGCTTGGTTTCCACTTGGTTCTGGATAGCCAAATAGATTCTGATTCAAGACGCGAATGGCATCTCGATTATGCGTCCCATAGGGATTATAAGTCCCCATTTCCTTAGCTAATTGATGTTGAGAGACGCTAACTCCTCGACTAGCCAGCATCATATGGACTGTCGCAGGAGCACAGAAATACCATTCTTCTTGAAGTTTTAAAGAAATAGGCAATAGTTTTCGGATTCCTTGATTCTCTTTTGACGATGTTTCTTTTTTGACCGACTGAGAAGGTTGCGTATTCTCTTTCAATGAAGCTTGTTCCTGTTTTGAAGATGGCAATGTTTCCTGACCACCGGCTTCCGTATTGCCTTCCTTAATTTTTAATCGCTCTGCTACCTCTGCTGGCATTGGAGGATTAGGTTCTGTACGCTCCTTTGTTTTTACACTAACTGTTGTTGATGAGGAGGATGTAACCTTACGAGAGCTGGAAGGACTTGTTTGGCTTTCTTTTGGTGTCTCTGTACAGCCAGATAAACCAAGCAAAGTCAGAAGTACAAGGAATAAATGAACTTTTCTCATGATTTTTCTCCTTTCTACCATTCTTGATAGCGCATTACGGAGTTTTCATTTCGATAGATTTCACCTTTTGGAATCTCACTATCTTTCTTTTTGAATTGAATCCATAGAATCCCTTTATCCGATAGTAAAATGGGGCCATGATCATATAAATAATGAATCCGATGCCTCAAATCCCACAAATAATATTGAGATTTAACACGCTCCTCATTTCTTCTTTCTCCCATATATGTGAGATAAATATTGCGATATATGGAGGTTTCTGCCTGTGAAGTAGAAAATATCTTTTTATGGTTTTTATTTTCGAAGGTAAACGAAGCATCTTTATTATTTGCAACCAAGTAAAGGAGATTGTGCCCGTTCGTCAATAAATCGACATAATAGCGTTGATCATCCTTTGTTTGATCTATAACTTTTTTCTGCCCATCATTTAAGGAGTAGGCTACAATTTTTGTAGTTAAAGCTGTGTTATCAATTTGTACATAATACAAGTGATCTTTAAAGACAGTCGGAAAACCGCTATTTTCTGATTCAATCGTCTGATGAGTCCCTGTTTCAAGGTCAAATTCTTCAATTTGATATAGGCTATCGCCTACTTCATAATTTATAAAGAGTTTCTGGTTGGATCGAGCTACTTGAGTAACTGGAACCGTTCCAATAGGTCTCCTATCGATCAGTGTCGTTAAAGATTTGTCTTTTATCTTCCAAAGATAGTAGATCCCTGTCTGATTGAGTTGATCATACTCTTCAAAAACAACAATATCATGATCTACATAGCTAACAGCTACATGAGTCAGATTGGATGTCCTTTCAACATCTTTTATCTTTTGAAATTCCTTGGTATGTAAATTCATACTGGCAAGATAATTCTGATCTTCGTGTCCTTGGTCAACAGCCTCGCCATAAGCAATCCCATCATTTGACAGCGCGGTAGGTGTAAAGATTTTCGCATCTGGATAAGGGATAGAAATAGAATTTTTTAATAAATCTTCTGCCTTTCTTTCCTCGAATCCTATTTTCCTAGACACATTGGTACTACCGGAAGGAGATTTTTTTTGTGGTCCTACAAGAGTGCAGGCTGATAAGAGAATGATAATACCAAGGATGATAAAAGTTAAAAATTTTTGTTTGACAAGATCTTTTTTCTTCATCAGCCTATACCTCCTGACTTAAGCATTACTTCATTACCTATTTATCTACAATAAAAAGATAACGAACGATTTTAAAATTGAAATCTTTTTTTCTTTCTAGAATAATAATACACAAAATAAAAAAGCAAATGTCAAATTGTCTCTTATATACACATTTTATACTTAGATAAATGAACTCAAAATATTTTCCTCAGTATTTATTGGTTCAAACTATGCTATCAAAGTCTTCTGAACGGAAATCTCTTTATTTGATAATTGAAAATAATTGTATTTCATATTAAAATCACCTCAAATATTAGATGAACTCTAACATTTGAGGTGCAATTCAAAATTATTATTTGTTAAATTAAATGATCATTTTTTCAAATATTGCTTAACTAGCTGATCTAACGGGATAATGTGTAGGTTGCCATCCCTTACCCAATAACCATTGAGCATGGATACAACAATATGTCGATTATATCTTCAAACCGTTTTATGACTAAATCCATTTAGAAACTCATTCCTTGAAAAAACGATTCACATCTGACTGACATGCTTCCAATAGTGTTTGTTCATCCGTTAATTCGAGTAGTTGCAATCCTTCATCAACTAGCTTTTTATCACTTAAACAAATTCCAAGTGTCACTTTGGCATTTCCTAGAAAATCATATCGCTTACTTTTTTTTGCCGTATCTAACAATAGATAACTGATCCTCGTACATTTCTCCATCAAACCATTCCACAGAAAAATACTGGCTAAATTTGAGAGTAATTTATATTTGGTGGGAAGAATCTCTGTATAATCAGAGTAATCATTGAGCCTATCTATCACTTCATCACAGATAGAAATCACTGTTTCTAGTGGAAGTGTAAATAAAATAACGACAATTAATTTGAGGTCACTATGATACCAGACATCCTGATTTTTAATTTCGTTCCAAGCTTCCGTTGCCATTATTCTTACCTTTTCATTTGGACCAGATTCTCGTAAACAAAGAATGACCTCTACTCTCTTTAGTATATTTGACACAGGAATATCATTAGGATGTTTTCTTAAATAAGCTACACTCTTATTCTTCAGTTCCAATAATTTATCATTTGATTGGTAGGCATTGTTATCTTCTGCCAATAAGATAATTTCTTCTCTATCGGAATGGTGGTAAGAATGACATATATATCGAAATTCTTCGAAATCTAGGCCAACTTGCTTTAGAAGATGCTCCATCAACTCAAAACTAGGCACTACTTGGTTCGATTCAATACGCGACAAGTGCGCTCTTGAAGTGTAATCCTGGCAAACTTCCTCTTGACTAATATGTTTTGATTTCCGTATTTTTTTATAGATCGTACCGTAATCCCAACGCATAACAACTTCACCTCTAATTATGTGTATAAATGTTACATTTTTACACTTCGTTATGTATTTAGTATATCATATATATAGAAGAAGGAGGTTCAGATATGCAAAAGAAAATCACTATTTATTTTTTGTATTAATGCTTTCACAATCCAAATAACTGGGGTGCATTTTCAAATTATTACCATGATTACAAATATCACTGGTCAAGCGTAACTCGTGCAAGAGATAGTAAATCATCATATGCTTACGCTCCTTCTCATCAGACCTCAAGAGCTTTTATAAATAGAAATTTTGGTGAAACAGTATATTTTAACTACGGATTTAAAAAAATTCATAGCTCATAGAAAAGATTATATTACTATTCATGAAAATTTTAGAAAGTGAGTAAAGTATGAAGCGCTTATTTGTCATCCTTTCAAATATCTTTATAACAAGTTTTCTACTTTGGATTTGTTTTTCAACCTCATATGTGGTTATTCACAATAGTTTTCCAGCTATTAGTATTTTTTCCCAGAACAAAGAGGTATCAAAAGATCAGGTAAAATACAGTTTAGATCAATTAGCAAATGAAACAGACAGTGTGATTGGTGAACAAATTGAAACAATAGACGATAAAGGTAAGGTTCATTTTTCCTATGCAATATTTGGATCTGGCCATATCCCAAACGGCCTTGTTAAAGCTAGTGAAGAAGATTTTTACAATAGTGGCTTATTGTCCAATTATTATATTTTATCTGGAAATCTCACTCTAGATAGATTAAATCATGAACTTCAATCATTGGGTTTCACACAAACATTTGTTTCATATCCAAATATTTTTCTTAGCTTATTTACGTATATGGGAAATGGTAGTCAATTACTCGTTTTGGTCATTTTTCTACTAACTTTTATAGCCTTAATGATTATTCAAAAAACCAAGGAAATGCGAACAGTTGGGATTCGATATATTTCTGGATTGCACCTAACTCAGATTTTTGGAAACTCAATGATTAGTGATTGTGGAGATTTACTTTTAGGGATAATTACAGGGGTTTTTCTTGGAATCTGTGGTGTAAGTCTATTCCATATCACACCATTTTCTATTCCAGTTATTTTTTCAGCTAGCATAACTTATAATTTGTTACTTTTGTTCCTTTCTATACTCTTTAGCTTTCTTTATGTTTTAAGTATTAAAGCGGTACATTTGGTTTCTTTACTCAAAGGAAAGTTACCTTTGAAACAGATTATGGGTATTCTTTACTTGGGGCAATTGGTTGCTTTTCTTTTAATAGTACTTACCATTCATAGAACAAGTATCTATTCAACTATTTGGCAATTGCATCAGGCTGGAGATACAGCATGGTCAAATCAAAAAGATTGGGTATTGCTTTCAACAAATAGGGAGTTTGGGGCAGAGGCTAGAAATCAGGATAGTAGAAAAATGTTGGAAGAACAATGGAAAAGCTTCATAGAAACTGGCATTCAGAATGGAGGAATGCTTGTTCAGCATCCACTTGCATCATTCGATCTAAAAGGTCTGTCTTCACATCCCTTAATGGGAAAAATGTCGATAAATGACTACAATCCGTATGCTAATAGCTTATATGTGACTCCTAATTATCTAGATGTTCAGAATGTAGAATTAAATGAAGAAGATAAGAAGAGCATTAATAGCCTTGGAGAAGGAGAATTTGGACTACTATTGCCTGAAAAATTAAAAGATCAAGAAGATAAATTGCGTCAAATTTATGAAGATTTCCTAGCGATTCGAAACGATAAGGGAAATAAAATTCAACAGGCTATGAAAGCTCGTGTTTTCTATATTTCAAACAATAAGAAGCGTTTCGTATATAATTCTACACCAATCTCATATCAACAATTTCTAAGTGATCCTATACTTATTGTCCTTAAACCAAGCTCTTTTGGAAAAAATCGAAATGATTTCTTCACTTATCCATCTGATTATCTGTATTTTAAAGGTTTGGATGCCACTAAAAAACTAGTTGAACAAGGTGGAATAAAGAAATATATCAGTCAGTATGATCTTGCCTATTATGTTTATCGTGGTATGAGTCACAACATTCAAGTTGAAATATTGACAATCATTGCTGGTGGTTTTCTAGGTATTGCTACCTCAATTCTACTCTTTAATACAATGACAATCCTCTACTTTGAAGAATTTCGTAAAACTATTCTTATTAAGAAAATATCAGGATTAAATTTTTTTGAGTTACACCAGAAATTTTTTATCTGGCAAATAGTTATCTTCATTTTGGGAGGGGCTATTGGTCTTTTGCTAACAAATAAACTTTGGGTAGTCTTTCTAACCTCTTGCGTCTTTGGTTTGAATTCTATTTTAATACTAATGCATCGTTCTCGTAAGGAAGATAGGATGGCTAGTATTATATTGAAAGGAGCATAGAAATGATTAAAATCCATCAACTAACAAAAACCTTTGGGGACCGGACGGTATTTAGTGATTTGAACTTAAATTTTGATGCAGGTAAAGTCTATGCTCTTATCGGAAATAGTGGTTGTGGCAAAACAACCTTACTAAATATGGTAGCCAAGCTAGAACCTTATGATCAGGGAAGTATTCAATATAAAGGAAAAGATTTACGAAAGATTAAACCAACAAACTATTTCAGAAATGAACTCGGTTATCTCTTCCAGAATTTTGGACTAATCGATAATAAAACTGTTTCAGAAAATTTAGATTTGGGATTAATTGGTCATAAATTAGACAAACAAAAAAAGAGAGAGACTAAAGAAGAAGTATTAGATAGAGTAGGACTATCTTATATTCAACTAGATCAAAAAGTATATGAGCTTTCTGGAGGAGAAGCACAACGTGTAGCCTTGGCAAAGATCATTTTAAAAGATCCTCCTCTAATTTTGGCAGATGAATTAACTGCCGCTCTTGATCCTGAAACCTCACAGGAGATTATGGACTTACTCCTAACATTAAAAAATAAGGAACGTCTGATCATTATTGCAACACATAATCCAACCATTTGGAAACAAGCTGATCAAGTGGTAAGCCTAAAAATTAGTCAATGAAGAATAGGGTAATAGCACAGATTTTCATTACGTTACATATTCATTTCCTAACAAAACATCCCGAAAGTTAAGTGCACCCAAATAGTTAGATTAATAATTTATCCAAAGGATTTAGTTCTGTATTGCACAGGACTGAGTCCTTTTCTACTATTTGTATAGAAGTGTATACATTTTTAATCTATAGTCGTAGAGATTTAGTAAAACTACAGCGCAAACTTCCTCTTGACTAATATGTTTTGATTTCCGTATTTTTTTATAGATCGTACCGTAATCCCAACGCATAACAGTTCCACCTCTAATTATGTGTATATATGTGACATTTTTACATTTCGATATATGTTTAGTATATCATATATATTAAAGAAAGATGTAGAAAACGTGAAAAAAATCACTATTTATTCTGTGTATCATCGCTCCCACTCTTCAATTTGTTAGATATTTGGCGATGGGAGGATTCCATTCATTGAAAGGATGTGTCCATAGATGAACAAAAGAAACTTCAAAAAAATGTTTCTAATATTTATTTTAGGTATCATTGTAGGCCTATTCTTAATCCCATTACTTAGACCACTTATAGTTGATTGGCTAAAAACTATATTTGGTTAATAGTAACGATAACCTTATTTAACAAAAAAGTTTTCCCTTATATTTTTTAATAGCATTGTTTTGACAAATTAACTTCCACGTTTATTGGCCGTAGAAGTTTGTTTGAGAATTTAGCACTTTGATGACCTTAGATCATTATAATCCTACAAGTACAGGTATGACTTTTAGTTTTAGATATTCTCATTAGTTTAATTAAAGGAGGGACTGTGTTATGGTAACTAAGTATTACAAGTATATTCCTTGGTTGGTCTTAGGAGCTATTGGATCTTATGAGTCCGCAACTTATTTTGGACATAGTACATTTGATATGCTGTATTTATCTATTGTTTTTATGATTGTTTACGTAGCTTTGTTCATTCTACACGAAAAATATCTGAAATATAAATATAAAGAAATATTTACACATATTATGAGCAATCCTGAAAAAGATCATCATCATTAATAAAATATAACATAATAAAACCCTAGCACTCAGATTGTACTTACCCCAAAAAAGTTAGACAAATAGACTATCCAAAGGATTTAGTTCTGTATTACACAGGACTGAGTCCTTTTCTACTATTTGTTAAATATATCAAGGTATTTGATGAAAAATAGTTTGAGTTCCATTTGTCAAACGAAGGAAATTGTCTTATTATTATTATTTTTCCACTAAAAATTTCAAAATTCAAGTATGGCTTACAAACTTAATAGTGAAAGATTTTGTTTACTACTACATTTACCCTTTTAACACTATTGCTATTTTTCGATCCATTAAGCTTATTAAAAACAATAAAAAAGACTTAGAATCATGTTAACAATAACCTTAATTCTAAATCCTTTTATTATTTATCTTCTAACTATATTTAAGATAGATACTTAAATTATATTACTGTTTTTCAAAAGTTCCGTCTGCTACACGAAAATCACTGTTAACAGTTTCAATTGAATTAAATTGAATCTTTAAATATTTTACTTCTTTTTCATCTTTTCCAGGTAATTCAGCTTTAGCACTCGCTGCACTAGAAACCTTTAATTTGACGTATTTCCCAGCGATTTTCCAAGTTCCATCTCTAGATTCGTCTTTATTATTTGTTACTTCTAGTGTTTTATCGCTATTGAAAACGATAGTTGAATCGTGTTTACTATCATACCAAGTACCAATAATTTGCTTCTCTGGTCCTGAATTTTGATTCAAGAAAAAGAATACTCCACCGGCAACCGCAAGTACTAAAACAACTAAAGCAATAATTTTTTTCATTATTTTTCCTCCTATAAATATCTAAAGATATTTATTATTATTTTCATATACCTAGTTTCACTAAAATCATTAGTAAAAAATCAAATTTTGAATGATAAACTTTTATTCATTACTACAATAAGAAATACTTACCAGCTTTTATTAATCACGATGTTTCCGTGATACTGAAATACCAAAACTACAAAGAACAATTCCCATTGCAAACACTAACCAATTCTCAATTGAACTTGTATTAGGCAAGGCTCTATTTGCAGCATATTTAGCTTGATTTCCAGCATAGCTATATACTCGTTCATTAGAAGTACTTTCTGGTATACTCTTTTCTAACGCAGGATTCAGAGAAATCATCTTGTGATCTACTTTATCGTTAAAGACTTCGCTTTGTCTTGTACGAGTATTTAAATAGGCTTCCCTAACTGCTTCATATTGCGCAGTTGCATCCAATTGATCTTGTAGAAGTGTTTTAAGTTTAGCTTCCTCTCTTGCTACATTCTCAAGTGCTAAACGGTGCTCTTCAACTGCATTGTCATATGCTCCTTTTGCTTTCATCAAATATGCATCAGCATTTTCAAGATGATCTAAAAGTGTTTCTAAAGCAACTAAGTGAGTCTTTAATTTAGAAATTTCATACTTAATTTGACTTTCTTTAACTTTTAACTCTTCAACTTTATTCTGACGGTTTCTGAGTTCTGCTTCATCCGTAGCTTTTTCAGCTTTAAGATCTGAAAGTACTTTAAATTCTTTATCCAAATCTGCACGCGCATCTGCTAAAACTTTTTGTTTTGTTTGAATATCTGCATTTAGATTTTCAACCGCTGATTGTGCTTTTGCATAACGAGTCTTTGCAACAAACAATTGTTTAGAAGCTTCATCTAAATTCTTTTGTGCAAGAGGTGTCTTATCAGAGATTGAGTTTAATCTTGCAATCATTTGACGTGTAGCATTTAAGGCTGCCAAATGTTTTTCATGAATTTTTGTTGCTTCATCTAAATTGTTTCTTGCAGTCTTGTCTGCTGCTATTGCTTTTTCAAGCTCCTCTTTTGCAGTTTCTAATGCTTTTTGCTTAACTTGAAGGTCTGCATTTAAGTTATCCAGAGCTGTTTGAGCTTTGATATATCTTGTTTCAGCTTCTTCTTTTAGTTGTTTCGCATTGTCGTATTTCTTCTGTGCACCTGGAGTTTGATCAGGAACTGACATCAATTCTGCTACTAGTTTTTGAGTTTGTTTCAGATTTTGATTTGCATTTTGAATTTCTACTTTTGCTTTTTCAAGATCAGATTTAGCTTTTACTTCTGCTGTTGTGGCCTGGTCTAAATCATCTTTTGCATTTGCTAAAGCTTGACGCTTGCTTTGAATATCAGCATTTAATTGATCGAGTGCATCTTGAGCCTTATTAAATTGGGTTTGTGCTTCATTATAATTTTGTGTAGCGATTTCCAATTTAGTAGTAGCTGCAGGTGTTTGATCAGGAGTAGCTTTCAGAGCATCTAATTTTGCTGTCGTTTCTTTGAGAGCTTTTGTACTTGAATCATTTTCTGATTTAGCTTTTTCCAAACGATTCTGTGCAGAATTATTTGCTGTATTTGCTGCAGTCTGTTTAGCTTTAGCAGCTGTTAATTCATCTTCCATTTTTGAAGTATCAAATGGAGTAGCTAAAGGTTTAGCAATTCCTTTATCATAGTAGTCATCAACGCTTACTAAATGATATTCTCCAGTTTGTTCATCTTTAACATATTCAAGATGAGCATCCTGACCTTTAAATTCAATAAAGTGCATACGGCCAACACCACTAGCGGTAAAGCTGTTTGCAGCGCCTACAGCACGAGTTTTTGTAGGAGCTTTTTCCCCAATCATGAGCTTCATGTGACCAAAGTAAGCATGAACATCATTTGTGATGAAGCTAATCACTGAATCATATACTTCACGATACAATTGAGACATTGTAGTTCTACGAGTTTCTTTCGCTTCTGAGTAGTATGCTCCGTATCCAAGCAAGGTGTTGTTAAAATTCAAATTTTCGCCAGCCCATGCAATGGAATCTAATCCATCTTTCGCTAGAGCAGTATCACTATGACTTGTACTATATGGTTTATTTTCTTCAGCATAGGCTTTTGCAATGTTTTTGACACCCTGAACTGATTCTTCAGTGACGATATAATGATGGCTACCCCAAACTTGGTCTTGAAGATTATTTGAAAGAAGAGCATAATATTGGCTCAGAGCTTCAATTTGTTTATCGGTGAGGTTGTCTAAATCAACTTCTGAGTCGTCGATAGGCAAGACAATATCTTTATTAGACCAATCTTTAATGAAAACATTTTGATGTTCTGGAGAATACTCAGTAACAGGAGTACCAAAATCATACTTACTACCTGCGAACCATTTTTGGATAACATCGTTCAATGCATTTTTATTTGCATCTGTGTCATCGGCAAGATAAGTCTTGTAAGCATCAATGACATCTTGAGGCAATTGAGGAATAGTGAGATTTTTAATTGCTGATATTTGTTTATTGAGCGTTTCAACCGCTTGATCAGCCTTCTCTTTATTCTCTTTTGCTTCCTGAGCTGCTGATGTTGCACTCGCTAGCTCATTTGAAGTTTCATTTACTTTTGCCTCTTCTTGTTTTTTCTTAGTAGTTAAAGTGGAAATATCCGAAGCTTTCTTAGCATCATTTTCTTTAGCTGTTTTGAGCTCTGCTTCTGCACTAATCTTACTATTTTTTTTATTTGCTAAATCATTTGCTTTGCTATCACGATTTACGATTGTTTGGGCAAGTTGTGATTCAGAAGCATCAAGATTACTTTGAGCTGAAACCTTATTTTCTTGAGCTTTCTTTAAATTCTCTTGTGCTTGTTTTAGTTTTTCCTCAGCAGATGACAAGTTTGCTGCAGTTTCTTGACTTTTCTTTATTTGATCTGCTTCAATTGATTTTGCATTTTTTAGTGCGGTAGCTTTTTTAGCATCTGCTTCTTTGGCACGATCAAGTTCCTGTTTTGCTATATTTTCAGTTGCTTCTTTAGCATCTAAATTTTTCTTAGCCGCATCACGTTCTGCTACTATTTCTTCAACGCCAGTGCCGTCTAAAACTTTCTGAGCAGTTTCTTTCTCTTTTTGAGCCTTCACTAATGCACTTGCTGCTTCTTCTGCAACCTTTCTAGCATCTACTAATTGTTTAGCAGAAACTTGACTGGCACTAAGTTGCGTTTTTTCATCAGCAGAAGCTTTACTGAGTTCTTCAGCTTTATTTTTGTCTTCGCTAATAGCATTGTCCAAAGCCTTTTTCGCTGCTGCTTCTGCTGATTCTTTTTCAGCTACATCACTTTTTGCTTTGTCTCTTTCAGCAATGATTTCCGATGCTCCAGTACCATCAAGATTTTTTTGTGCAGTTGCTACTGCTTCCTCAGCTGTCGAAACTTTCTTTTCTTGCTCTGAAATTTTATCTTGATCTTTTTTAATAATATCTGATTGCTGATTACGTTCTTTCTCAGCTTCTAGAACTTTATCAGTTGCATCTTTTTGTGAAGTTTCCTTTTTCTCAATATCAGCTTTTACTTCTGATATTTCATTCTTGGTTTTTTCAATTTTTTCAGGCGTAGCTGATTCTTTATTTGCTTCAGCATTCTTTAAGTTAACACTTTCTTTGGAAACTTTTGATCCAGCGACTGCTTCCGAAGTCTTAGCGTCTTCTAATGCACTTTCTTGATTTGAAACCGATTGATCCGTTTCTTCCTTGATCGTTCTTGCTTCTTCTACAACTTCAGAAGTTGGCGCTTTCGTTACAGTTGCAACTCCATTATGTACAAATACTCCGTCTACTTGTTTTATATTTGTAGACGAAGGAGTTGTCGATCCAGTACTTAATGTTGACTCATTTGGCTGAGTTGCAGTTACTTCATCCGCTTGTACAACGGAAATTCCCGCAAAAGCTGTAGCTATTGATACAGCAGATACAGTTGCTTTGATCGTTTTCTTTTTCATAATTCCCACCTTTATGATAGAGTATTGAGCAAATTATCACTATATAATTATAAACAACCGAATTATACTATATTTTAGCAACTTTGTAAAGTTGTAACCAACCTTTTAAGAACTAGAACCTAACCTTATAAGGCTGTAAAATAGTCTTAAGAGGTGAGCAATGTCAGAATTACAAAAGTATATAAGCAAACGAATACGGATTCTGCGGACCCAGTCAGGAATGACTCAGGAACAATTAGAAGAAAAAGCAGATCTTGGTACCAATTACGCGTATAAGTTAGAAAATTTAGAGCCCAATATAAAAATTAGTACTCTGGAGAAAATTATAGATGCGTTGAATGTTGATCTACAAACTTTTTTTGATTTAACACTTAAAGAAGAAAGTACTGACTTAGCACAGCTTATCGACACTATCAAATCTTTACCAGAGTACAAACAAAATAAAGTCATTTCAGCTATTAACACAATTATTAACGAGACAAAATAAAAAGAGTGGAAAAGGATAAGTATAAAAACGATTCCTTTCCCACTCTTTTTGTGCGTAAAAATTTGGTTATTAGCTATTGCGGCCTGCGATTCTTGGGTAACCAAACGTCATATCGAGCTCGTCTTCCTCGTAATTCTTGATCAATTCCCAGAAATCTGCAACTGATAACGCTGCGACTGATTCATGCCAATTAAATTTAAAAAACAAATCTAAGAGAAAATTAATTACAAGATGGATTTTAGCTGTTTGTTCTACAGTATCAAATGTAATCAAAATTTTCTCACACAACGGATCAATTAATTCAATTTCAATGCTATCATTTACAAAATTGAATGACACTTCTTGATCTTGGTCATTCAAGATTGAAATATACTGATCCTCATCAAATGTTGAATAAAACATTCTAATATTAACTTCTTCATTGTGATTAATTAATTCTGAAATATATTGTTGAGTTAAATTAATCACATGGTTTTTATACGTTTTCATTTTGTTTTCCTCCGATTATTATTAAAAAAAGATTTTTCATTCGTGAATTTTCACGGTGGCCTTACTCTCTTTAATATTATTATTAAACGATTGTTCTTGAGCATCTGTTACCCCCTTTTTTAAGGAACAAAAAAAGACAGTTCACCACTGCCTTTTTTTATCTATACTATTAGTATGCCATTTTTCTGTAAAAATAAAAACAACATTTCCTTTCCTAAAATAACGATGTTTTTCTTCTATCTTTATTTTTATCAAAATATGGCATACTATTATTGTAAATTAAATTGAGCAAGTAGAGCCATTAGTCATATGGTGAGAAAGTTTGTTACTGGGCACGGTTAACGTACTTATTTCTCATATGCTAGTCATTGCAAAGGAAAAAACTAAGAAAAAAAGAAAGAAAATCTAAATGGTTATTCTCTACTGAATAACATGAAGTAAAGAATAACCATTTAGTAGATAAAAAAGTAAAGAAAAACGTGTTTAAAGTAAAATAAAAAAGGTAAAAATGAAAGTAAAAACTAAAAAAATAACTAGTTTAACAAAGTAAAAAAAATAATGTAATAAAAAAAGTAAAATAGAAAAGTTTTATAAGCTCGAACAAGCAATGACATCTTTATGATCCTTCCAAACATAGATCACGGTGAGTACTGAAAATCTATCGCAAACATTAAACTTCAAGAGTTAGCCTCGATGGGAAGAATCAAAAGCATACCCAGCTTTTAAAAAAAGGGTGGGAGGCAGTTTAACAATACTATGTAATTATTTTAAATAGAAAGGAATGTATAATGCCAAGAAAAAGAAATTCCCTCAAGCACGATTTATTTATCGCAGCTTCAAAAAATATCACAAACAATCGAACGAGAACAAGTTATAAAAGAGCAATTACTCGCTTCACAAAGTGGGCTAAAGAACACAATATTAAGAAAAAATCAGATATTACTGAAGAAGTAATTCAACTATACCAACTAGATCTAAATGATGATCCAAAACAATACTCTGTTGCTACCATTCATACTTATCTAGCACCTGTTTGTAAAGCAGTTGATATCAACATGAATAGAGTTAGAAAAGACAAGCGTTCCAGCGACAAAATTATCCGAGGTCGTGTAAAATCAAAAAACTCACAAGGTAAACATCAAGAAACAGACTCTCGCTTCTCTCGGCTGGTTAATTTTCAGAGGGCAGTTGGGATTCGTAGATCCGAATTAAAAAAATTAAAAGGAAAGGATATTCGAAAAGATAATAATGGAAATTACTATGTTTTAGTTCAGCGTGGGAAGGGAGGAAAATTTCAACCTCAACTTATTCTTCCTCAAGATGTTCCAGTAGTCCTCGATACTTTTAAAAATAAACAAGAGGATGATTATATCTTTACAGATGTGGAAATGAATAATCTAATCAATCTACATGGGATGCGAGCTCAACATGCAAGAGAGTGTTATTACTTCTACTTGAAGAAACTACAAGATAATCCAAATTTCAAGGTGAATTTAAAAAATTTTTTAATAGAACGTTGGGAGGTTGGTCACCAAAATTTAAGGGATAAATCATTAAAGAAATTTGAGAAACAAAAGAAAAACTTCATTAATGAACTAAGAGATGAACCTTATAAAATTCGTGGATCAAACTATAAAAAAGCCTTAAATTCAGCCCTGCCTACAAAATATAATCGTTTAGCCTTGATGGCTGTCTCGGTCTTCCATCTTTCCCACTGGCGTCTATCCGTTACAGTGACCAACTATATTCTTTAAAGTATTTCATTTTCGACTAAAAAATGAAGAAAAAAAACGGAAAAAAACAGTTTTTCGACGTTTTTATGGCATACTTAAATTGTATGGCTAATAGTTTTAACACATTTTACAGACATAGTATAAATTTAAAGGAGAAAAAGATGTCAATTAAAGATCAGTTACAAAGAGAATTCAAAGGTTCAAATTTTGAAATTCGTGAAAAATTAATAACAGATACCTACTTCACTAGCTTTTTAGAATACGTTAGTTCACCTGAATCAATCTCAAAATTAATTGAAGAAGGCTATGCTGATAAAAGAAATCAGTTAGATGAATACATTGATTTTGCACTTCATCATAATTTAATTACTAAGCAAAATAATATGATTCAAGCTACCGATCTTGGTTTAGCTTGGGTCTGGTGGGCATATGCACCAGTTGAAGGCAATGATTGGATTTAGGTTAAAATAGCACTATAATTTCTGCATATCATAAAACTAACAAAAGAATTATAGTGTCTATTTTGTTGTAGAAAAAAATCCCCGCCAAGATCTAACTTGGCGGGGATTTGGTGGGGAATAACTCCCCTATTTAAGATTTAAATCACCTTAAGCAATTCTTAACCTTAATATACTAGGCTTTCGCATTCAATTTGCGTTACTCTATTATTTAAGAGTAACTGAAGCTCCAGCTTCTTCCAATTTACCTTTGATTTCTTCAGCTTCAGCTGCAGCAACACCTTCTTTGATGACACCAGGTGCACCATCAACAAGTTCTTTAGCTTCTTTAAGACCAAGACCAGTGATTTCACGTACAACTTTGATAACGCCGACTTTCTTGTCGCCTGCAGATGTCAATTCGATATCGAATGAATCTTTAGCAGCACCTGCGTCAGCAGCACCAGCTGCAGCAACAGCTACAGGAGCAGCTGCAGTTACACCAAATTCTTCTTCGATAGCTTTTACAAGGTCGTTCAATTCAAGGATTGAAGCTTCTTTAATTTCAGCAATAATGTTTTCAATGTTCAATGCCATTGTTATTTCCTCCAAATAAGTTTTAAATTTTATATTTTTATTTTTTGTAGCTAGGCTACGCTGCGTAGCTTAAGATTAAGCTGCGTCTTCTTTGTTGTCTGCAACCGCTTTGACTGCAAGAGCAACGTTGCGCACTGGCGCTTGAAGTACAGAAAGGAGCATAGAAAGAAGTCCTTCGCGGTTTGGAAGAGTTGCAAGTGCAAGAATCTCTTCTTTAGATGCGACAGCGCCTTCGATTGCACCACCTTTGATTTCAAGTGCTTCAGCGTCTTTTGCAAAATCGTTCAAGATTTTCGCAGGTGCGATAACATCTTCGTTAGAAAATGCTACTGCAGAAGGTCCAACGAATACAGATGCAAGATCTTCAAGACCAGCTTTTTCAGCTGCACGACGCAAGATTGAGTTTTTGATAACTTTAAACTCAACTTCGCTTCCGCGAAGGTTGCGACGGAGAACTGTATCTTGCTCAACTGTCAAACCGCGAGAATCTACAACGACGATTGATGCAGCAGCTTTCATTTTTTCAGCTACCACGTCAACAAGTTCCGCTTTTTTAGCAATAATTGCTTCACTCATTAGTGTGTTCACCTCCGTAATTATTTTGCTTGGGGAATTTTTCCAAAAGAAAAACGCGCCCAAACCTAGACACGAAAGTACAATACGCTTCTTTTAATTGATACGTTTTGTCCTCGGTAGGATTTTTATGAGTCGAGCTCCCCTACTGTCTTAGGCAGTTTTTTCAAACCGTAGATTAGTTTATCATATATAAAAAAAGAATGCAAGTACTTTTGCAAACTTTTTTTATATTTTTTAATCGTTGTAGAGACTCTTGATATTATTCAACCAAGCATAGGCCAGTCCCATTAGGACTCCTCCTCCTACCCAGTTGGCAAAGAAGGTGACACCATAGTGACGTAAAATATTTAAAAATTCAAAATGCGGCAATTGGCTAGAAACTGGATTAAAGCTTAATAATGAGAAGGAAGCAAAGTTTGCAGCCAAGTGTTCATTGGTCATAAAGACAAACATATAGATAGCTGAGAGGGCTAAGAGAACCTTGGCTGTTTCATCTTTGAAATATAGATAAGAAAGAATAGCAATATTTACGAAGATATTGGCAATAACTCCTTCAAAGAAAACCACTTGATTGCCTCGTTGGAGTTTATTTTCTGCTACCGTGGCTAGGAAACCTTTTGGATCGATATGTGCAAAGGCAGTTGTTTGATTGAAAAGAAAAGCGACGATTAAAGCACCAATTAAATTAAAGAAGGTACAATAAAGAAGAATTTCCAGCGCTTTCTTCCAATGAATTTTCTTTAGATAGGTACCCGCCGTCAAATACATCATATTTGAGGTGGTTAATTCCGCATTTAAGAATAGGAGATAAACCAAGCCCCAGGCAAAGATGAATGGAAATAGAAAACGACCAGATCCAGGTACAAAGGTATTTAATAAGTCTGCGGCAACTGCTCCGACCGCCGTACTTAAAGTAAGAAATCCTCCAGCAAAAATAGAACGGACTGCATAGCGCGTTTTAGATTTCTGATAGAGATCCTCTTTCTTATTACACGCCGCTCCTACTTTTTGAATGAAATTAGATTCAGACATAATATTCTCCTTATATAATGTTTGTGAATAAAATCATTATATCATAGAGAGAAAAGTTTGAAAAGGTTTTCAGGAAGAATTCTTGAATTTATAATATATACGTTTTAAATCATATACTGAGAAATAATAAAAAAACAGGCATTTGCCTGCTTTTCTTTTTTAATAGTTTAAACGGTTCGCCCAAGCGATATCCAAATTCAAGATTTCTTGTGAAGTGAACTGTTGACGATATGGATTGTATACCGAACCAGTGATACCACCCTGAACATTTGGTGAATCATATTGAGTCAAATTATAGGTTTCAATGATATGATTGAGCTTTGCGTAGTAGCTAGTATCTGTCGCATAAACACCTGTCAAAGCTGCTGTTGCGTCTTGATAACTTGATGTGTTACTCTTCCAAGCACCTGCAAAATGTCCTTGTTTCAAAACTGCTACATAGTCTTGCAATGATTCATAGTAAGATGGGTATGAACGGAAAGCATCATTAATCGTATACGCATTTCCAGCACCATCATCTTCCCAAGTTTGCATCACTGCAGATTGCCCAGCATAACTTCCTTTAATCCCAAAAAGGTTGTAGTGTGGATAGGAAGACAAACCAGACTGCCCTGATCCACTTTCCAAGATCGCTTGTGCAATCATAACTGAAGCATAAAGATCATTCTCTTGACCAAGCTGACGAGCTGACTCACCAATTTGTGAGATGAAAGCTTCAGTTGGGTTTGAGTATGCTTGGTAAGTTCCATCATTAGCACCAACTGATGTTACGTGCTCGCTCATAGCAGCAGCAAATGTCCCCACTGCTAATACAGAAACGAACAAACCAAATAATTTCGTTTTATTCCGTATTTTCTTTTTCATAATACAATTTATCTCCAATTAATTTTTTATCATCTTTTATCTTTATAGAGATTATACCATATAAATAGAAGAAAACAAAGCCACTTATATTACACTTCTATTACAATTGCGAGATAAATCCAAAACAAAAATGACATTTTCATGTCATTTCAATTTATTTCGTAAAACGCATTTTCCAAAATAGCATCCCATGACTTCTCTAGTCCTTCCTTGGTTACCGAAGAAAAGACAATGAAAGTGTCTGATGGATCAAAATCTAGTTTTTTCTTAATGATGGATTCATGTTTATTCCATTTTCCACGTGGAATCTTATCTGCCTTGGTCGCTACTAAGATCACAGGGATCTCATAATATTTTAAGAATTCATACATCTGAACATCATCAGCAGAAGGTTCATGACGAAAATCGACTAGGCTAACGACTGCTTTTAAGTTCTCACGACTGGTGAGGTATTCTTCAATCATCCGTCCCCACTTCTCGCGCTCTTTTTTAGAGACACGTGCATAGCCATAACCAGGTACATCTACCAAACGGAGTTTATCATCGATATTGAAGAAATTTAGCAATTGGGTTTTTCCTGGTTTACCAGATGTTCTGGCCAGGTTCTTTCGATTTAAGAGAGTATTAATAAAAGAAGACTTGCCGACATTTGATCGACCGGCAAGTGCAACTTCTGGAATCTCATCTTGAGGATAATGACTCTTATTTGCAGCGCTTAAGAGGATATCCGCATTATGTGTGTTAATTTCCATATTTTATCTTTCTAGGCTGTTTCAAGAACTGGTTTTTCTGTTCCGTCAACAGCTTCTTTTGTGATTCGGACAAGTTTTACATCTTCTTGACTTGGAATTTCAAACATGACATCCATCATAGTTTCTTCGATAATCGAACGAAGACCACGAGCTCCAGTCTTTCTTTCAATAGCTTTATTCGCAATCTCTTGAAGGGCTTCATCGTCAAATTCCAATTCAACATTATCATAAGAGAGCAAGGTTTGGTATTGTTTTACCAAGGCATTGCGTGGCTCTTTTAGAATACGGACAAGGTCGTCAACAGTCAATTGCTCAAGAGCCGCAAAGACTGGAAGACGTCCAATCAATTCTGGGATAATTCCAAATTTTTGAATATCTTCTGCTACAATTTCTTGCATGTAAGAGCTGGATTCATCGATGGCTTTATTGTTCTTACCGAAACCGATGACTTTTTCACCGAGACGTTGTTTGACAATTTCTTCGATCCCGTCAAAAGCTCCTCCTACGATGAAGAGAATATTCTTGGTATCCACTTGGATCATCTCTTGTTGAGGGTGTTTGCGTCCCCCTTGTGGTGGAACACTAGCGACGGTCCCTTCGATGATCTTCAAGAGAGCTTGTTGCACTCCTTCACCAGAGACGTCACGTGTGATAGAGACATTTTCACTTTTCTTAGCGATCTTATCAATTTCATCGACGTAGATGATGCCTCGTTCTGCACGCTCGATGTTGAAATCAGCTGCTTGAAGAAGTTTTAAGAGAATATTTTCAACATCTTCACCCACATAACCGGCTTCTGTCAAGGCTGTTGCATCAGCAATAGCAAATGGGACATTCAAGCTACGTGCTAAGGTTTGGGCCAAGAAAGTCTTACCTGAACCAGTAGGTCCAATCATGAGGATGTTTGATTTTTGCAATTCAACATCTGTCTCGTCTTCGCGCGTATCGTGGAAGTTAATGCGTTTGTAGTGGTTGTATACCGCTACAGCAAGGGCACGTTTAGCACGATCTTGACCGATGACATAGTGGTTCAAGATATTGAGCAATTCGATTGGTTTTGGAACTTCACTAAGGTCAGCAAGGACTTCTTCAGCAAGCTCCTCCCGGATGATTTCTTGAGCTAACTCTACACATTCATTACAGATAAACGCATTGTTTCCTGCAATGATTTTTTGGACTTCATCTTGACTCTTTCCGCAAAATGAGCAATAAACCATCATATCATTGTTTTGATTCGTTGGCATGTATTTCCTCTTTCTGTCATTTTCTGTTTCTATTTAGTTTAAAATAAGGTCATGTAAAAGGCGTGAATGGAATTCACAAGATTGGTAAAAGCATTTAGTAAGAATAAAATAGCGAGGCCAAACCGTTTTTTACGAAAGGTTTGTAAGGCGCAAATCAAACAGATGACACATAGGACAGCTGTAAAAAAACCAAAGACACTTCGCTCCATTAGTCTAAATCCTTTCTCTTATAATAGTTGACCGTAAAATCATATGGATTTTTCTCATCTTTCAGATGGGGAACTTGACGGACCTTTTCATAACGTTTCTCATCAAATTTTGGTGCCAATGTATCGCCATCAAGCGTTGCATGAATCATGGTCTGGATCAACTCTTCTAACTGATCAGAGAAAAGCCTTAAAATCTGACTGCCTCCAATAATGTAAAGATTCTTCTCTTGGTTCTGATACCACTCTAAGACTTCTTCTTTGCTATGCATGACGAGTACAGCATCATTTTCAGAATCATAAGCCTGATCTTGCGTTAAGATAATGCTAGTCCGACCTGGTAGAACCCGTTTTTTCATACCATCAAAGGTCACTCTTCCCATAAGAATCGCTTGCCCCATGGTCGTTTCTTTGAAATGCTGAAGCTCAGCTGGCAAATGCCAAGGCATGACTTGGTCCTTCCCAATAATGCCATTTTCAGTTTGAGCCCAGATACCAATTATCTTTTTCATTCTCTCATCCTTTACACTGATACTTCTATTTTATCAAATTTTCTTATAAAAGACTGATTTCAACTATCTAGTTTGGAGGATATTTTTTTAAATACAAACAGAAAAAACCGCGAGAATTTCGCGGTTTTTCTTAGCCACAAGTTAGCTTAGTCTTCTTTTTTGCGTTTTGCAAATCCGAATAATGAGAGACCTGCTAAAGCGCTAAAGATTGCAAGACCAGCAGTAGAAGATTCTTTTGTTCCTGTGTTTGGAAGTTGTGCAGTAGGATTTTGTGGATCAATATACTTCACTTCTTCTTTCGTTTCTGGAACGACAGGAATCGTTGGTTCTTCTGGTTTTGGTTGTGGATTAGGTTGTGGTTGTGGTGTTGGTTGCGGTTGTGGTTGTGGAGTAGGCTGTGGCTGTGGCTCTGGTGTCGGAGTTGGATCCGGCATTGGAGTTGGTGTCACAGTCTTCTTGTAGATATGTTGAGTGTTTCCATCTTTATCTACAACAGTCTTCACGAAGTCATAACCTGGGATATCTTTCTTCGGTTGTTCCCCATCTTCTGTTGGGTTACCTGGGATTGGGTCCCCATTTTCGTCTACATACGAAGTCGTAACTTTTTCATAGACGTGTTCAGTATCACCATTAGGCAATTTCTTCGTTTCCACAAAGCGGTAACCTGGAATTTCAGCTTTTGGTTCTTCTCCATCAACTGTAGGATATCCTGGGATTTCCTTACCATCTTTATCAACAAACTTAGTGATTGGAAGGACAGTTGGTGTGTAAGTTGCAGAAGCTTTGGTTCCATTTACATCTTCACGAACTACTGTTACTGCTGGTGCAGTTCCAGTGAATTCTGGTTCTGGAGTGAAGGTTACAGTTCCATCTGCTGCTACTGTGTATGTACCAACACCTGGAATTGTCTTCGTAGTTGAACCATCTTCAAAGGTTGCTGGAACTCCGTCATTCATTGGTACACGGCTATCGCCTTCTGTGAAGGTTGGTTTGCCTGTTTGAGTGGCACCCTTCTTACCAATTGAAGTAGCTGGTTCTGCAGTTGGTGTAACTGGTGTTACAGTTGGTGTGTAAGTTGCGGTAATTGGTGTACCGTTCTTATCAACACGTTTCACTGTTACGCCTGTACCGGTTCCTGTGAATGATTTTTCTGGTACGAAGGTTACGGTTCCGTCTGGAGCAACTGTGTAAGTACCAACACCTTTAACTGTCTTCGTAGTTGAACCATCGTCAAATGTTGCTGGAACATCATCGTTCATTGGTACACGGCTGTCACCTTCAGTAAATACAGGTTTACCAGTTTGTGTTGCACCTTGGATGTCAGTAGATACTGCTGGAGTTGCAGTTGGTGTAACAGGCGTTACAGTTGGTGTATAAGTCGCAGAAGCTTTTGTTCCGTTCTTATCTTCACGAACCACTGTCACTGCTGGTGCAGTTCCAACAAATGATTTCTCTGGTACAAATGTCACTGTTCCGTCTGGGGCTACAGTATAAGTACCAACGCCATCTACTGTCTTCGTAGTTGAACCATCGTCAAATGTTGCTGGAACATCATCGTTCATTGGTACACGACTGTCACCTTCAGTGAATTCAGGTTTACCAGTTTGTGTTGCACCTTGGATATCAGTAGATGTTGTTGGCTTAGCTGTTGGAGTTACTGGTGTAACTGTTGGTGTGTAGGTTGCAGTAACTGGAGTACCGTTCTTATCAACACGTTTAACAGTCACGCCTGTACCTGTTCCTGTGAATGATTTTTCTGGTACAAAGGTTACAGTTCCGTTTGGAGCTACAGTGTAAGTTCCTTCTCCTGGAATAACCTTAGTTGTTGAGCCATCTTCAAAGGTTGCTGGTACATTATCATCCATTGGGATTGCAGGGTTACCAGGTGTGAAGCTTGGTGTGCCTGTTTGTGTTTGGCCTTGGATGTCTGTAGATGTTGCAGGATCAGCAGTTGGTACAACTGGAGTGATCTTCGGTGTGTAAGTTGTCTCAGCGACAGTTCCGTTTGTATCTTTAGCTTGAACCTTAACTGGCACCACATCACCTGAGTATGATTTATCCTTTGGTGTGAAGGTCACAACACCAGTTTCTTTATCAACTGTGAAAGTACCAATTTCTTTACCTTCTGGTGATTTAGCAACTACAGATTCTGCTGGTTGACCATTTTCATCAAGAAGAGTAATGGTATCTTTGTCAATTGGTGCAACTGGGTCACCTTCGGTGAAGGTCACAGTTCCAGTTTGAACCACACCTTGAGGTGCTTCTGATTCAGCTGGAGTTGCTGTTGGGGTTACTGGAGTCACAGTTGGTGTGTACTTAGCAGTAACTGGAGTACCGTTCTTATCGACACGTTTAACCGTTACGCCTGTACCTTCTCCAGTGAATGATTTTTCTGGAACAAATGTTACGGTTCCGTCTGGAGCAACAGTGTAAGTTCCTTCACCAGGAATAGTCTTGGTTGTTGAGCCATCTTCAAATGTTGCAGGTGTATCATCATCCATTGGAACATTTGGATTACCTGGTGTGAAGGTTGGTGTACCTGTTTGCGTTTGACCTTGTTTGTCAGTAGATGTTGTATCTTCTGCAGTTGGTGTAACTGGTGTTACGGTTGGTGTATACGTCGCAGAAGCTTTTGTTCCGTTCTTATCTTCACGAACCACTGTTACAGCTGGAGCAGTTCCAACGAATGATTTTTCTGGTACGAAGGTCACTGTACCGTCTGCTGCTACTGTGTAAGTACC
>NZ_KV794429.1:14308-15276 GCF_001808745.1 Streptococcus sp. HMSC057G03 | reverse complement strand
AATGATTTTTCTGGTACGAAGGTTACGGTTCCATCTGGAGCAACAGTATATGTTCCTTCACCATCTACTGTCTTAGTGGTTGAGCCATCTTCGAAGGTAGCTGGAGTATCTTCATCGATTGGAACATTTGGATTGCCTTCCGTGAAGGTTGGTTTACCAGATTGTGTTTGACCTTGAATATCTGTCGATGTAGCATCTTCAGAAGTTGGAACAACCGGAGTAATCTTCGGTGTATAAGTTGTTTCAACTGTAGTTCCATTTGCATCAGCTGCTTGAACCTTAACTGGGACAACATCCCCTGAATAAGATTTATCTGTTGGTGTGAAAGTAACTACACCTGTATCTTTATCAACTGTGTATGTACCGATCACATCACCTGCTGGTGATTTCGCTTCTACTGATGCTGCTGGTTGACCATTTTCATCAAGAAGAGTAATCGAATCCTTGTTAATTGGAGCTACTTCATCACCTTCAGTGAAGGTTACAGTGCCAGTTTGAACAAGACCTTGAGGTCCAGTAGATTCAGCTGGTGTTGCAGTTGGAGTTACTGGAGTTACAGTTGGTGTGTAAGTTGCAGAAGCTTTTGTTCCGTTCTTATCTTCGCGAACAACCGTCACTGCTGGAGCAGTACCAGTAAATGATTTCTCAGGTACGAATGTCACTGTTCCGTCTGCTGCTACTGTGTAAGTACCAACGCCATCTATAGTCTTCGTAGTTGATCCATCATCGAAGGTTGCTGGAACATCATCGTTCATAGGCACACGGCTGTCACCTTCGGTGAATTTAGGTTTACCAGTTTGAGTTGCACCTTGGATATCTGTTGATTCAGCTGGTGTTGCTGTTGGTGTTACTGGTGTCACAGTTGGTGTGTACTTAGCTGTGATTTCAGTACCGTTCTTGTCCACGCGTTTCACTGTTACGCCTGTAGCAGTTCCAGTGAATGATTTTTCTGGTACGAAGGTTACGGT
>NZ_KV794429.1:13918-14208 GCF_001808745.1 Streptococcus sp. HMSC057G03 | reverse complement strand
GTTACGGCTGGTGCTTTACCTGTGAATGATTTTTCAGGAACAAAGGTTACAGTTCCGTCGGCTGCTACTGTGTAAGTACCAACACCATCTACTGACTTGGTAGTTGAGCCATCGTCGAAAGTAGCTGGAACGTCATCGTTCATTGGTACTCGGCTGTCGCCTTCAGTAAATTCAGGCTTACCTGTTTGAGTTTGACCTTGCTTACCTGTTGTTTCAACTGGTGTCGCTGTCGGTGTGACAGGAGTTACAGTTGGTGTATAAGTTGCAGAAGCTTTTGTTCCGTTCTTATC
>NZ_KV794429.1:0-13818 GCF_001808745.1 Streptococcus sp. HMSC057G03 | reverse complement strand
CCGTCTGCTGCTACTGTGTAAGTACCAACGCCGTCAACAGTCTTCGTAGTTGAGCCATTGTCAAATGTGGCTGGAACATCATCGTTCATTGGCACGCGGCTATCGCCTTCAGTAAATACAGGCTTACCTGTTTGTGTAGCACCTTGAATATCAGTTGTTTCAACTGGTTTCGCAGTAGGTGTTACTGGAGTTACAGTTGGTGTATACGTTGCAGAAGCTTTAGTTCCATTCTTATCTTCACGAACAACAGTTACGGCTGGTGCTTTACCTGTGAATGATTTCTCAGGAACAAATGTAACTGTACCGTCTGCTGCTACTGTGTAAGTACCAACGCCTTCTACTGTCTTAGTTGTTGAGCCATCGTCAAATGTTGCTGGAACATCTTCGTTGATTTCAACAGTCTTCTCAACGCCATCAACAGTCACAGTTCCACCCTTGAATTCAGGTTTACCTTTTTGAGTTGCACCTTGAATGTCTGTTGTTTCTGCTGGAGTTGCAGTTGGGGTTACAGGTAATACTGTTGGTGTGTAGGTCGCAGAAGCTTTCGTTCCGTTCTTATCTTCACGAACAACGGTTACTGCTGGTGCAGTTCCGACAAATGATTTCTCAGGAACAAATGTCACAGTTCCATCTGCTGCTACTGTGTATGTACCAATACCTTCAACAGTCTTAGTTGTTGAGCCGTCGTCGAATTTTGCTGGAACAGCTTCGTTGATTTCAACAGTTTTCTCAACGCCATCAACCGTTACGGTTCCACCCTTGAATTCAGGTTTACCTGTTTGAGTTGCACCTTGAATGTCTGTTGTTTCTGCTGGAGTTGCAGTTGGGGTTACTGGAACGATTTCAGGTGTGTAAGTTGTATCAACTTTGATACCGTTTGAACTTTCGGCTTGAACTTTAGCTGGAGTTACTTTACCTGTATAAGATTTATCAGTTGGTGTGAAGGTTACTTGACCAGTTGCTGGGTCAATAGTGAAGGTACCGATTGGTGTTGTACCATCTTCAGCGTAAGCTGGTGTGCTTGAAACTTCGTTCCCGTCATTATCCAAGAGTGTATAGCTATTGTCTTTAATCGTAATAGCTTTATCTTCACCATTTACTTGGACAGTCGTTCCTGCAAAGGTTGGTGTCCCTGTTTGTGTTGCACCTTGCACATCTTTAGAAGTTGCTGGGTTTGCAGTTGGAACTGCAGGCACAACAGTTGGTGTGTAAGTCGCATCAGAAGTAATGGTTGCAGTCTTGCCATTAGCATTTGTAATGGTAGCAGTTGCCTGAACAGTTACTCCTTTTGCAGTACCAACAAAGTCTTTTTCTGGCGTAAATGTTACTGCTCCAGTCGTTGGGTCGATAGTATAGCTACCTTCACCTGCTACTGTCACAGTTGTTTCATCAGTTGGTTGACCAGTTGCGGGATCCACCAATTTCTTGCTTGTGATTTCAGCAGTCTTATCATTACTCAAATCAAAGGTTGGTGTTTGGGTTTGAGGAACGTTTTGAACATCCGCAGAAACCTTGTCTGTAGGAGTCACTGTGATTGGTGTGACAGTTGGAGTGTACTTAGCTGTTGCAGTCTTAATGTACTCCTCTTGAACCTTACCATTTTTATTGCGTCCAACTGGCGCTGACAATGTAACATCCACACCTTTGGCTGTACCAGTAAAGCTTGGTTCTGGAGTGAAGGTTACTTCACCTGTTGAAGGATTGATCGTGTATGTTCCTTCTCCAGCCACTGTTACAGACGTCTCATCAGTAGTACGACCAGTTGCTGGGTCTACCAACTTAGCAGGATATTCTGCACTTGGAGTGACTGCAATCTTGTCACCTTTTGCGTTAGTAGCAGTTGTATTAAAGGTTGGTGTTCCTGTTTGAGTCGCTCCTTGCACATCAGTCGATGTCTTGTCAACCCCTTCGATTTCAATCGGAGTGACTGTTGGAACATACTGACCATCCATGGTATTCAACTGACCATTAATGTTTGGTTCTTGGTCTGGGAATTTGGTTGACCAACCAGTATCGTAACCGTTGTTATCTGAACGACGGATAGAAATACCATCAGCTGTTCCTAGGAAGTTATCTTCAGGGATAAATTCAACGTCTACGTCCTTACCGTTGGCAGTGATTTTGTATTTCCCTTGACCTGGTACAACATAGTAACCATCTGCATCAAGTGTTGCACGGTTGCCATCTTTGTCAACGATGTATGGTTCTACTGTCTCGTCGATGACTGCATGAGAGTTAGGTTCATACTTGTGCTCTCCACGTGCTGTAAAGGTTACAGTTGCTGTTTGTTTAGTAGCTTGAGGACCAGAAGTTTCCTTGAATTCCCCTTTTGGTGGGTGGGTAATTTGAGTTTTGAAGTCTTCTACTTCCCCTGAGAAGGCCATACCAGTTGGGTTTTCAATCTCAGTAGCTTTCTTGGCAATACGGACACGAGCACCAAGTTCGTTGACGCTAGGGTCGATATAAGTCTTGCTTTTTGCGAAGGTCAACTCAACTGTACCATCCTGGGTCACTTTTGTAAGTTCAGAGCGCTCATCTTCGTCAAAGGTGCCGTTTTGGTTAAAGTCAACCCAACCGTAGATGTAAGCTTCTGAAGCTCCATCCAAATGGGCTTGAACTGACATTTTGTAGTTACCTGGGCGTGTACGGTCCATCTTGATCATCTCATTGGTTGTCCCTTTGAGTTCATCCGGAAGCAATTGGTTAATTCCTTCATCGGCCGTAGTTGCCTTATCATCACCGAACCAGTCAAGAGTCGTATTCTCATCCATATCAGGACTCACGTTACCAAGATACGGTTGATTTACTTTAGCTCCAGTAACACCGTCTACGGTTGCAATGGTATGAACTGCCTTACCATATGACTCAGGAGCATCCCCTTCATCAAGTGGGAAGAATCCTAGCATAGCAGACTGTTTACCAGCTGAAGCGATATAAAGTCCCACTTCAGAGGCACCACGTGTCATCACGAGTGGAACAGTATAATTACCTTCAGAAATGTTTGGTCCAAAGACACCAGTCCCAAGACCACCAGTTACTTGGTCAGGATTTCCGAAATATTTCCAAGCTACTGGTTTCTTTTCTGGTCCAACTTGAGTAGAATCACGAAGTTGTCTTAGGTTAATGTTATTATATTTAGGTTTAGGCCCCAAAAGGTTATCTGTATCTTGTGGTTGATAAGGTACAGAGGTGGCTGGTCTAGTATTTTTCTTCCATTCCCCAAGGTGTTGCCAACCTCCTCCATTGGTAGTGAACATAACAAATTCACCAGGGTTAGCAGATTCCCCATCAGCCATAACAATAGCTGGCTTAACTGTCTTGCCACGGAAGGTTGCAGAGATTTCAAACTGAACTCCAATATTTCCACCATTCATAGCTGAACCCATGGTAGTCTTCTTGGCTTTCGTATCAACGTTTTCATGTCTAACTTCAGTCCAATTATTTTGAGCATCAGCGACAACGTCGGCTTCTTCGCCATCATTAAAAGCTTTTTTAGCCCCTGTTGAAGTAACACCCTTTACATATCCATTTTTTGCATTTGGATCATAGGTTGCTTTTTCAGCTTCTGTAGCCCCTTGCTCTTCCATCCGTTTTTTATAGATTTCAGTAGCTTGGAATGGTTTCAAAGATTTAACTTTTACAGTGACCACATAGCCAGGCATGATTTCCTTGGTATAGGTAGCGCCAACTTGAAGAGCTAATTTTTCTTCTAAATCTTTATTAGGAAAAGCGTCATTTTTAGGAACGATGACTGTTTTTGCACCTGTCCAGTTGGCTACATCTCCAAAGTCCAACCATGTAATCTGGCTAGTCATAGATTTGGCATCAAGATCTGTTGTAAAGCCCGGTTTTTCAACTTTTGGAGTTGAAGTTGCGTCTTCAACGTCATCCCCAATCAAGTTTGGATCATTGGCATCACCCAATGCACGGCGATTACGGCGTTTACCACCAGATGTTTCTGCCGTCACAGCAGGAGTTTCAGTTGCTGGTGCTTGGACACCTGACGCAAGTTCTTCCTTCTTATCTGCAGTTGTTGAAGCTGCTTCTCCTGCCTTGTTTACTGTTGTAGTAGCTTCCAAGCTTGGTGTTTCAGAAGTAGCTGCAGCAGTTGATGTTGCTGAAGCTGCTGTGCTTGTGCTACTTGCTTCACTAGTTGAAGCAGGTGCTGTTGATGTTACTGCAGCAGTTGAAGTCTCTGGTGCAGTGATTGCTGCGTTTGCATCATAAGTAGATGTCGTTGCAGCTGTTGATGTTGCTGAAGTTGCTGTAGCTGTTGAAGTTGCGGGCGCTTCTGACGCTGTTGCAACCGCCGCTACACTTTCATTTGTTGTATCTTTCTTTTCTTCTGCGGCTGCACTTGCGGCTGTCCCAACCATGACAAGTGTTCCCAAAAGTACTGAGCAAACACCCACATTCAATTTACGAATTGAGAATCTGCTAATACGATCGTTAAATAAGTCTTTCCCCATCTAATGGACCTCCATATTTATCTATAAATTAACATTCTTTTTAAAATTGTTTAGTTTTTCCAAACCTTATCTATTTTAACAAAACCCGAACGATTTTCAAAATGTTTTGACTCAAAAATGAGTAAAAATTTTTAGCTAAAATTGTTTTAATTCTGAAAGGATTTCACCCATAGATCAGGGCATCAAAAAACCTTGATTTATCACTAAATCGCAAGATCAAACTTCAATTGTGGCTTCACTGGATCATAATCGACCAGTTCAAAATCTTCTGGTTTGATATTAAAGAAATTGGTCCCATCTGGCACATTCAAGACCAAGCGCGGTTGGCAATCTGAGGGCTCGCGACGTAGCAACTCTTCTGCTTGTTCAAATTGGTTGTCATAGATATGAAGGTTATTAATGAAGTAAAAGAACTTCCCAACCTTCCAGCCAAAGTGCTTGGCAATCATCATCTGAAGAGCAACATATTGCATGGCATTGATATGGTGAGCCACCAACATATCATTCGAACGCTGGGTCAAGGTTGCATCTAGATAGATCTCCCCATCCACGCGCCGTACGTCAAACATGGTCTGAAAAGCACAGGGCAAGAGTCCGTCGGTCTCCTCAAAGGCATCATAATCCCAGAGGGAAATAATATTGCGGCGATTCCAAGGATTGGCTTCTAATTGCTTGAGGATCTTATTCGTAATGTCATGCTTTTTGACGACAGCTCCATATCGCTGACCGATTGTCCGGCTATCTCCCACTTCCCAGTCATTCCAGTAGTGGACATTGTACTTGTCTTCTAAAAGGTCTAAGCTATTCGATTGATCCTGGTAGATCCAGAGCATTTCTTTGATAGCTGATTTAATCGCGATAGGACGAAGGGTGGTGATAGGAAACTCGCCTTTTGCGAGGTCGAATTCCATAAAGGCTCCCGTGATATACTTGGAGTTGGCCGTTCTACCATCCTTGTACTTGGGACGCGCCTGCTCTGACCAGACTCCTTCTTCCATGATTTTTCGAATGTTTTCTTTAAAAATTGTATCTGCTTTTGTCATATACTCTCCTTGAATCCAGTTTTGTCTTCATTATATCACAGGATACAGAAAAAAGGAGATCCTAGCACGAACCAGATCTCCATTTCATCTTATTGTAATACAAGGGATGCAGCACCGATCACACCTGCGTCATTTCCCAAAGTAGCAAGTGCCAATTGAGTAGATTCACGCACTTGTGGGAATGAGTTTTCTTCAAAGACTTTGCGCACACCATCCAAGAGGAAGTCTCCAGCAGCAGAAACCCCACCACCGATAACGATCTTAGATGGGTTCAAGGTTGAACCGATGTTGGCTGCAGCAAGTCCAAGGTAACGTGAGAAGTTCTTGTAGACGATCAAAGCAAGAGCGTCGCCTTCTTTTGCTAGGTCAAAGACCGTTTTAGCTGTTACTTCTTCTCCATTGTCGATCAAGACTTTCAATTGAGCGTCTCCTTCGTACTCATCGGCGTAACGACGAGTCAAGTTAACGATCCCAGTTGCTGAGGCAACCGTTTCAAGACAGCCTTTTTTACCACAGGTACATTGGATTGGATCATCAAAGTCAACTGTGATGTGACCAAGTTCCCCAGCAGCTCCACGCACACCGTGCAAGAGACGACCTTCAGCGACGATCCCACCGCCGACACCAGTACCAAGTGTCATGAAGACAACATCTGGTTGGTTTTCACCAGCCCCTTTCCAACGTTCACCCAAAGCAGCAACGTTGGCATCATTATCGATAAAGAATGGAATATGAAGGGCACTTTCGATCTTTTCTTTGACTGGTTGAAGGGTCTTCCAGTTCAAGTTGTAGGCACCGATAACTGTACCTTTTTCACGGTCAACGACACCAGGTGAACCCATTCCAATTCCTTGGAACTCAGAAGCATCAAGCTCAAGCATCTTCAAACGATGCGCGATGGATTCGATCATATCATCTACGATATGGCTACCTTCATCCAAGATATTTGTTTTAATAGACCATTTTTCTTGAACTTCCCCATCCAATGTCAGGATGGCAAACTTAATTGAAGTTCCTCCAAGGTCAATCCCAATAATTTTTTTAGACATCTGTAACTCCTTTCAAACTTGTAAACACTTACAGTTCTATTATATCAGACTTTTTATCAAACGCAAAGGTTTGCACGTAACTTTTCTTAACTTTTTAACAAGAGACTAAAGGATTGCAATCCTAAAATGAGGAAAATCAAGCCAATAATATTTAAAAGAAAGACACTTATCGAGAGTGGGCTAACGATTAAGAATAAACCTATGAAGAGCTGTAGCAAGGCAAAGAAAATATAACGCTTGGACAGTTCCTCAACCTTCCTCGAGTAGAAATTGGCTTTTCGGAAGTTCAAAATCGAACGGTAGATGAGCCAAATTCCTAAAGTGACTGGAAAGACAATCGGCAAAGTCTTGTAACCATAGAGCAGTAAGTAGACCGCAAAAACCAAGGCGACCATACTGTGAAAGAGCTGTTGCTGCTGAATGATACCAGCCTGACGCAATCGGTAATAGCGTGAAAAACGCGAAAGGGAGATTAAAAAGAAGCCACAAGAAATCAACCAGCTAAACGAGCCGATGTGCTCAATCGGATTGATAAACAAGACGATACCGATAATGGTAAAAATAGTGGCTGAAATCCCAAGGGATATCCGGTTCAATTGATTCATAGGGCCTCCTTATTCATCTAATTCGCTCAGGTATTCATAGCGATCGTACTTCTCAAGCAATCGCTCATTTTCCTGATCCAGTTCTTTTTGAAGGGCTGACAATTTGCCAAAGTCAGAGCCGTTTTCATTCATTTCCACTTCAATCTCTGCGATCCGATTTTCAATCGCTTCGATATCTGCTTCAATGCTTGCCCACTCTTGCTTTTCCATGTAGCTCATGCGTTTCTTCTCTTCTTTTGGCTTGACAGGTTTCTCTTTTTCAACCTTGTGACTGGCCGTTACTTGAGCTGCTTCAAAGGCTTTTTCATCCAGGTAATCGGTATAATTGCCAAAGAACTCCCGAATACCCCCGTTTTCAAAAGCCAGGATCTTACTTGCAACCTTGTCTAGGAAATAGCGGTCGTGGCTAACGGTAATAACGGGACCTCCAAAGTTTTGAAGGAAGTTTTCCAAAACTGTCAGGGTAGCGATATCCAAGTCATTGGTCGGCTCATCGAGGAGAAGCACATTTGGTTTTTCAATCAAGAGTTTTAAGAGAAAGAGCCGCTTCTTCTCACCACCGGAGAGTTTTTCGATCAAGGTTCCGTGCATGGAACGTGGGAAGAGAAATTGCTCCAAGAGATCTGCAATTGATGTCGTCCCAACGGTCGTCTTCACTTCCTCAGCAACTTCCTGGAGGAAATTAATCACGCGCTTGCTCTCATCCAAACCATCGATTTGTTGTGAGAAATAAGCCACCCTCACGGTTTCTCCGATGATGACTTGCCCTGACTGAGGCTGGAGTCGCTCGGCGATCAGATTGAGTAGAGTCGATTTTCCGACGCCATTATCCCCGACAATCCCGATGCGGTCCTTATTTTGCACCAAGAGGTTAAAGTCCTGTAAAATCGGCTTGTTTTCAAAAGCAAAACTCACATCTTTAAACTCGATAACTTTCTTTCCGATTCGGCTGGTCTCAAAGTTCATCTCCAAATCTGTCTGGCTGCTTTGACCAGACAAGTCTTGCTTGAGATCATGGAACCGATTGATGCGTGCCTGTTGCTTGGTCGCACGCGCCTGAGGTTGACGCCGCATCCAGGTCAACTCCTGCTTATAGAGTTGCTGCTTCTTATGAAGAAGGGCTGCATCACGCTCGTCTTGCTCAGCCTTTAAGCGGACATAATCCTGGTAGTTGCCCTGATACTCGATCAAGCTAGCTCGATCCAACTCAAAGATCCGCGTCGAGATATTATCCAAGAAATAGCGATCGTGGGTAATGAAGAGCACGGTTTTCTTAGAGTTCTTCAAGAAATTAGTCAACCACTCGATAGTATCAATGTCCAGGTGGTTGGTCGGCTCATCTAGTAAGAGCAGGTCATGGTGAGACAGCAAAACTTGGGCCAGTTGCACCCGACGACGCAAGCCCCCAGATAGGTCCCCAACTTTGGCGTTCAAGTCTTCAATTCCAAGTTTGGAAAGGACTGTCTTGACCTGACTCTCGATTTCCCAAGCATTAAGCGAATCCATCTCCGCCATGACCTTTTCAAGACGGGCTTGGTTCTCTTCTCGGTAATCCGCCATCAAGAACTCATAGTCGCGAATCAGCTGCATTTCGCGCAAATCACTAGATAACACTGTATCCAGAACCGTCTTTTGATCATCAAAGTCTGGTTCCTGCGTCAAGTAGCCAATCGTATAATCACTCTTGGCAGAAAAAGGACTCACATCTCCATCAAAGCCAGAGCGACCTGACAATACATCTAACAGAGTGGTCTTCCCAGTCCCATTGACCCCGATCAATCCGATCCGATCCAAGTCGTGAATGATAAAGGAAATCTCACGAAAGACGGTCTTATCTCCGACAGATTTGGTTAATTTATCGACAATAAAATCGCTCATTTTTCCTCCTCTTTTGCTTGCTGGATATAGGCCATGATGGCCTCTTTTTCATTGGCCAGTTCCCCATCGACAATGGCATATTCAATTTTTGTCAAAATCTCTCCCAAGGCTGGACCTGGTTGAAAACCATATTCTTTGATCAGCATACCGCCATTGACCACCACTTCATGCTTATCATGAATGGTCAAGCTATCATAAACACGCTCGATGGCCAAATAATCCACACTCAAGGCATACGCTTCACGGAGCTCTTCAGCCACAAGCAACAAACGCTTCTCATACTTGTAACATGCACGCTTGTCTAGACTGCCTTTTTCTCGGAGCTTAAGGATCTCCACGATCTGCTCCACCGTCTTGGCAAAGTCTCTAGAAGTCTTCCATTTCTTAAAGAATTTTGGAATATCTTGAATCTCTAGTGCTAAGACCAAAGCAGCCCAGGCTTGCTCAGAAGTTGAAAAGGTATATTCCAACTCTATGTCAAACAAACGCTCGATCGCTTCTTTGCGATCCTTCATCTCTGGCAGATAGTGATAGGCTCCACTTGCTAGCATAGCCTCCAAGCCTTGTCTCCAGTATGGAGAAAGCAAGAGTTTATCAAACTCGATGAAGGTGCGCTCTACGGAAATCTTCTCTAGTAAGGGAGCACACTCCTTCATGGCATCAAAGGTTGCCTCTTCTAATTCAAAGCCGAGACTGGCTTGAAAACGAAAGCCTCGCATGATCCGGAGCGCATCTTCGTTAAACCGTTCATGAGGAAGTCCAACGGCCCGAAGGACCTTGTTTTCCAAATCTTCTAGTCCATGAAAGAGGTCAACAATTTCTCCTTTTTCATTTAAGGCAAAGGCATTAACCGTAAAATCACGACGCTTGAGGTCTTCTTCCAGCGAGCGCACAAAAGAGACGGAGCTTGGACGGCGATAATCGACATAGATATCCTCCGTCCGGAAGGTCGTAATTTCATATTCTTGACCATTTTCAAGGACCAAGACGGTCCCATGTTCGATACCGACATCTACTGTGCGATCAAAAATCGCCTTGGTCTCTTCTGGGTATGAGGAGGAAGCGATATCGACATCGTGAATGGGACGATCCAAGAGGGCATCTCGAACAGATCCCCCGACAAAATAGGCCTCAAAACCAGCTGCTTTAATCTTCTCTAATATTGGTAAAGCCTCCTGAAACTCAGAAGGCATCTTTTCTAATCTCATAGTAAGTGTTCCAAACCATAGACAAGCTCATGACGCTTGACAACTTCTTTAATTCCTAGATTTACTCCTGTCATGAAGGAAACACGATCATAGGAATCATGACGGAGAGTCAACCCTTCGCCTTGGCTACCAAAAATCACCTCTTGGTGAGCGACTAGGCCAGGCAATCGAACCGAATGGATGCGCATCCCTTCAAACTCTGCCCCTCTTGCTCCAGGCATCAACTCTTCTTCATCTGCTGCACCTTGCTGGATCTTCTCGCGCTTCTCAGAGATCAACTCAGCTGTCTTAATTGCTGTTCCACTCGGTGCATCTTTTTTCTTATCGTGGTGCAATTCGATAATTTCCACATTCGGGAAATACTTGGCTGCTTGCGCTGCAAATTGCATCAAGAGCACGGCTCCAATGGCAAAGTTCGGCGCGATCAAGCCACCCAAGCCCTTTTCACGTGAAAGGTCTGTCAATTCTTGGATCTGCTCAGGAGTGAATCCAGTCGTTCCCACAACAGGCGCAAAGCCATTCTCAATTGCAAAGCGAGTATTCTCGTAAGCGACCTTGGGCATGGTAAAGTCGACCCAAACATCTGCCTCTAGACCCACAACATCTTCTTTGCGGTTAAAGACAGGAACTCCTGCAACTTCTGTCTCATCAGTAAATGGATCGATCAAGCCAGCTAATTCTAACTCAGGATCTTCAGAAACCATCTTGTAGGCTGCTTGTCCCATTCTACCCTTGAAACCTGCGATAATGACTTTAATTGACATAGAATTCTCCTTAAACGATAGGGATATACCCAACTGCTAAGCTATGGTCACCTAAGTGCGTCCCAATAACCCCTCCAAAAGTAGCAAAAGGAATGTCTCCTTCCACTCCTTCTTCCATGAGTAGTTGGCGAAGTGCTTCTGCTTTTTCAGGGACATTGGCATGGATGACAAAGACTTGGTAATGACCATCTGCGATATCTGATACAACAATCTCTACCAAGCGTTTCATGGCTTTCTTTTCCGTCCGGACTTTCTCAAAGACCTCAATTACGCCTTCATCATTAAAATGAAGAATAGGCTTGATGCTCAAGAGATTCCCAAGAATAGCAGCCCCATTTGACAGACGGCCACCTTTAACCAAGTGGTTCAAATCATCCACCATGATATAGGCAGAGGTACCATCGATCTGGTGTTGGACATTGGCCACAATCTCATCAAAGGAACGGCCTTCACCAGCCCATTTCAAGCAGTCTTCTGTCATCATTCCTAGAGGAGCACTGGTAATTTTTGAGTCCGGAAATTCGACGGTCAAGCCTTCAAATTCGTCCTTCAAATATTGGATATTTTGGTAGAAACCAGAAATACCAGATGATAAGAAAAGACCGATAGCATGCGTATAGCCCTTAGCTGTCAAACCAGATAAGACTTCTTCTAACTCTGCCACACTCGGCTGGCTAGTCTTTGGCAATTCCTTAGACGCAGCCATCTTTTGATAGAACTCATCGTGTGTCAGGTTCTTCCCTTCAACATAAGACTCCCCATCGATATAGATCGGGATCTCTAAAATAAATAAGTCGTCGTGATGGAGCACGTCTTGCGGTAAATAGGCAGACGAATCCGTGATCACTGCTAATTTCATTGATTAAAACTCCAAATTAATACCCGGTAAATCAAGGGCAATTTCTGTGACTTCGTAAGTCAAACGGTTGAGCATATTCAAGCAAGGGCGAGCCAATTCTTCCACTTCGTCTTTGCTGAATTCACTTGGTTCATTGACATAACGACCAAACAAGTGGTTGATTTGAGTGATGGTTCCGCTGATCACAAAACCGTCAAAAACGATCATGTAGCTCAAGATGACAATCAAAGAAGTCGTGTTTTGTTCTTGATCACGATTGATCAATTGAAAGTTTACATCTACTTTTGTTTCAGGGATGCCATTTTCTTTTTCCCACTCAAAATTACGAGCATCATAGTGGTATTGGCTGACAAATTCTTTTTCACGTTGAATATCCATTTTTATTCTCCTAAAAATATGCGATAGGCTTATTATATCATAATTCAGTTCAAGATACCAACGCCGAACGAGGTGATTTTTTCGCTAGTACAAGAAGAAAAGGCCAGGGAAGTTTTACCATTCTTTAGACAGAGGATAACGAATTCTGCTTAATTCTTCGCTTGTTTGGCTTATTATTATTTTGTAACGATCTAAAAACAAGATAAAGACTTTTGATTGACGATCAGTCATAATAATACCAACCGCCATCCCTATAAATTCTTATGGGTTGCATCTCATAAATTCCAAATTCCTTTGGTGTGCTGGTAGCATTATCTAAAGAAAAGCCAACCATAAATTTCGTTTGTTCATTCTGATTCACCTTTCCTCGCAGTGTTAACATATAGCCACCGCCTTGAGGTGTTCCATTGCCTACCTGACCAACTTCCATACTCTCCCAATCAAACTGAACACTCTCAACTTTAGGACTCAACGATTTTACAAAATCAGCCATTTCTTTTTTATGTTCCTTTAAATAAGCCAGTTGCTTTTCTTTCGTGCTGAGTTGCTTGTTTGGTTGGGCGCCATTTGTAGATATATTATTCTTTTGATTCGTAAGGATCACACCTCCTGCTAATACAGAAGCGATGGCTAAAAGAATTGCCAGTTTACCTTTTTTCATGCTTCATCCTCCTTGATAAGGAAAAGGTATAATAATTGCATTGAAATATGAATAGATTGCAACAACATGACTAGATGATATTTATGTCGGAAAAGAAAAAGTCAGGAAAGAACGACTTTTCTTTAAACTACTACTGCTCTACCAAAACTCTACGTTGCTTTTTCAGCTCATTATCTTTGTCCACATCGTAATATCTCTCAAACTCTTCTTTGGTATTCACTTGATGGACTTGTCCATCGGTACTCAATTCTGATGGAATCGTGATCCCTTCATAGAGATTCGTATTAGCGGGAACGAAGAGTTGGTACAGCTCAATAAACTTTTGGACATTTCCGTAAACAGTATCATAGTCTAGTTTGGAATCAATCAGAATATAAAACTGAGAGTCCTTTTTACTTAATAATTGATAGGCTTTTGGATCTTTTGACTCCAGTACACTGTTATTTAATACATTTATTTTAAAGGATAGCATATTTTGATTTATGCTATCAACCCCAGTTGTCGTACTAAGATTATCCGTAGTTTCTGAAATTCTATCTCTTAATTTACCTAAATCTACAAAAATATCTTGACGATTATTTCGTTGCATTTTCGTATCTTCCCACTCAATTTGCTTTGTCTCTAGATTTAGCCAAAGATATTTACTAATAGTTTTTTCTTCAGTAGTTAGATAAGATTTGATAGGTAGATAATTTTTCCCATCTTTTTCTACAATCGCTTCAATTTCTGCTGGCTTATAAGTCTTATTATATTTTTTTACAAAACGATAAAGGTCTAGATCTTCTTTTTTTAAGGTGTGATTTTGTATTTTATAGATTGAAAGTTTGAAATAACCTTCAGAATCATCTTTTGGAAAAGACATTGTTGGTATATGAACTGCACCCTAAAAGTTAGACAGAAAAAT